>SLFV01000085.1 GCA_007124075.1 Roseimaritima sp. | reverse complement strand
TTTACTTGTTAGACCAAATTGACACCAACGCAACACGGGAGCAAGCCGCCTGATGTCTCGGAATTCCACCCTGTTTGACGACCTGTTTGATCCCCCCGTCGCGGTCCGCACCACGCAGACGCGCGGGCCGGGACCGGGTGGCAGTCTTCCCTTGACCGACAAGATGTTGCGAACCTGGAGCAGTGGCGACCTGTTTGGTTTGACTCAAAATGCAGGGATGGGCTGGGACGCGCGGCGCGCGATCGGTGACCAGTATCTATTGCTCAGCACGCAAGGGGGGATGCGGTCTGAGGATGGAACACCGATCGCTCTGGGGTACCACACCGGCCACTGGGAGGTCGGCATGCTGACCAAAGCGGCAGCCGAAGTTATTTCCGACAGCGGCGCCGTCCCGTTTGCAGCTTACGTCAGCGATCCGTGTGACGGTCGAACGCAGGGAACCAAGGGAATGTTTGACAGCCTGCCCTACCGCAACGACGCGGCAATTGTGATGCGGCGACTGATCCGGTCGTTGCCGCGAGCCAAAGGAGTGCTGGGGATCGCCACGTGTGATAAAGGCCTGCCCGCAATGATGCTGGCGTTAGCGGGCATCGGTCGCTTGCCAGCGGTGGTGATGCCCGGTGGCGTAACCTTACCACCGATTGAGGGTGAGGATGCGGGTAAGGTCCAGACCATTGGTGCGCGCTACAGCCATGGGGAAATCAGTCTGGAGGAAGCGGCGCTGGCCGGGTGCCGCGCATGCGGTTCGCCCGGAGGGGGATGTCAGTTTTTGGGAACGGCGGCAACCGCACAGGTGGTGGCCGAAGCGTTAGGGATGACGGTCCCGCACGCGGCTTTGGCTCCCAGTGGACAGGCGTTGTGGTTGGACCTGGCCCGGCAAAGCGCCAAAGCCTTGCGGCAAATGCACCAGCAGGCGATCACGATGGCTTCGTTACTGACGGAGGATTCGTTCCACAACGCCTTGCTGGTACATGCGGCGGTGGGGGGGTCTACGAATTTATTATTACACATTCCCGCAATCGCGGCTGCGGCCAAACTGCCGCGTCCGACCGCCGCGGATTTTGCCGCCGCCAACGCAGCGATTCATCGATTTGTTGATGTCCTGCCCAACGGACCTGTCGGTCATCCGACGGTTCGAATGTATTTGGCCGGTGGCGTTCCCGAGGTCGCCTGGCATCTACGGGCAGCCGGCCTGTTGCGGACGCAGGCACGAACCGTTTCCGGAATGACGTGGGATGAAGTGCTTGATCGCTGGCAGGACAGTCCCCGACGCGACCATTTTCGGCGGCTTCTTCGTGATCAGGAGGGCATCGACCCCGATGACGTCATCATGCCCCCGACATTGGCTCAACAGCGAGGATTGACCAGCACGGTCTGTTTTCCACGGGGGAACCTCTGTCCGGAAGGTTCGGTTATCAAAGCAACTTCCATTGATCCTTCGGTGGTCGACGCCGACGGTGTTTACCGCAAACGAGGGCCCGCGCGGGTATTTGTTAGCGAACGTGATGCCATTGCGGCGGTCAAGGGACAAACCGGGGCTCCAATTCGGCCCGGCGACATCCTGGTACTGATGGGGCGCGGGCCCCTGGGCTGCGGAATGGAGGAAACCTACCAGATTACATCCGCCTTGAAATATTTGCCGGATGGAAAACATGTGGCGGTTGTTACTGACGCAAGGTTTTCCGGCGTCAGCACGGGTGCCTGTATCGGGCATGTTGGACCTGAGGCTTTGGCTGGCGGCCCGATCGGCAAGCTGCGTGAAGGTGATCTGGTAGAAATCGAAGTCGATACCGTAGGGCTGCGCGGACAGGTCAATCTGGTCGGTACTGCTGATGGGCCGCTGGAACCGTCTGCGGCTGCGTTGTTGCTGCAGCAGCGAGACATGCATCCCGAGGTCAAAATGGATCCCGATGTACCCGACGATACGCGGTTGTGGGCCGCGCTCCAGCAGGTCGGAGGCGGGACGTGGGGGGGATGCGTGTACGACGTCGATCGAATCATCCAGACCTTGCAGGCCGGTCATCTTGCGTTGCAGCAGCAACAGGAACGTGATTGATCGCGCATCGCGAAATCGACTAGCTGCTAGCTGACGGACAAAATAGCCAGCGAAGTGCTGATCGCGTTCAGCACCATGTGCACGATGACGCAAGGCCACAAACTGCCGGTGATCCGATACAGATAACCGAGGCCGCAAGCCAAAAAAAACAAAGCGATCGGTGCGGCACCGTGACCAAAATGCACCAGACCAAACAGCACGCTGGATACAAAGATCGGCCAGTAAGGCCAACGGCTGACCTCTTCGCCGGACACCTTCCCTCGGGGGGGGGTCTGTTCCAGAAGTTCGGTCCTGGAGTCAGAAACTTCCAAAGCAGGCGTGTCGGGCACGCGTTCGGATTGTTCGAAGCTTTCCCGCCCGGTAGCGATTCTTTGCAACCAGCCTTGCAGCAGTCCACGAAAGAAAAACTCCTCTGTCAACGGCGCAACGATGACCGTGGAAAACGCCATCGCGGCGAAAATCCACGGTGTTCCAGCGTCACGAATGATATCCAAAACCGGATGCTCGTACGGAACCAACTGAGATAGCACGGCTTGGAAGACAAACAACGGCGGCAGCAGCATCCCGGCGGCGATCAGTCCCAGCAGGACATCCCGCGGACGAAGATACCAGCCGAATCGGAGCAAAATTTTTCGGTCCCCCAGCCACATCAGCAGCAAAACACAAAACATGGTTAGCAGACGTGACACGCCGTCGCCGGTGATCAGCACCGCCATCCGTCGCAAATCGACCGGGGGCTCTTGGCCCTGCTGTTCACCTTCGGGCGCTGACTCTGTCGTGTCGTTTTCATTCTCGGGGGCAGGTAAAGCCTCGCGGTCAGTCAAAGCTTCGGGGTCGGACGCTGGCATTTCTGTCGCGTGATCGATCGCTTCGTGCGGCGGCGCCGCGTCAGTCTGCGCCGCGGCCACCCGCCCGGCGGCACCCAGTTGCACCAACGCGAAGGAAAGCACCGAAACGGTAATGACGTAACAGCCGATGCACAGCAAAAGTTCCGGGAATCCCCACGTCGCCACTAGGCGAGTTTCGGGAGGATAAACGGGCCAACCCTTTAGCCGTTGAACGATCACCCAACACCAGCTTAGAAAGCCGACCAGGAACAGACCGGCAAGCAACGCGAAGACAAATGCGAGCCCAAGATTGACCATTTTCGACTACTCGGCACTCTCTGAAGAACTCATCGCCCGCGCCGCCAGTAGCACGTAATCGAATCCGGAGTACAGGGTCAACAGAATCGCGACCCACAGGACCGTTGGGTTGAACCATTGCAGCAACGGTTGCAACGACTCCCAACGCGGTTGCCGGATCGCGTCGGTCAACGATAACAGCACCAGTCCAATCGCAACGCACTGAGCGACCATTTTCCACTTACCCCAACGCTGCGCCGAAAAGTCCCCCCCGCCTCCTTCGATGATTCCTCGCAAGCTAGTCACCAACAGCTCGCGGGAAATGATTACAATCGCCATCCATGCGGAGACCTTGGCCGCCGGAACCTCGACCAGGGCAATGAAGCTGCCGCAGACGATAATCTTGTCGACAAACGGATCCAAAATTCGACCCAACTTGGTGACTTGGGCATACTTGCGGGCCCAGTATCCATCCATCCAATCGGTTGAGGCAGCGACAATAAACCCGACCAACGCCCAGCCAAACCAACCCACTGCGATCATGGCAAATACACCGATCGCCAGCAGGAACCGAATGGTCGTCAGCAGATTCGGAACGTTCCACGGAGAAGCTTGAGTCGGCGAATTAGCTGTCAGGAGCATGTATTTCGGAAGATAATTCGGCAAGCACGACGCGCATCGCAGTTCGGCACCGGGCAGATCAGTACGCGGTATCCACGGGAACGGCAACCAGATCATAGCCACGCGAGGCGACCATTTCACAGTCTACCATCACGCCCGATGACAAGGTGTCGGGTTCCGTCTCGGTAACGTACACCAATCCATCGATGTCCGGCGCGTCAGTGTAGGTCCGACCCAGCCAGACCCCCGGTTCTCCCGGTAGCGGACCATCGATCAAAACCTGTTCGACCCCTCCGATTCGGGCGGCATTCCACTGAAACGCCAACGGTTGTTGAACCGCCATCAACTGCTCGCGTCGCTCGCTGGCAAGCTGGGCTGGCACCCGGTTGGGCAGCCGCGCTGCGGGTGTGCCCTCTTCGATCGAATACGTAAATACCCCTAAATGCTGAAATTGCTGCTGCTGAACAAATTCCAGTAGTTGCTGAAAATCATCTGCGGTTTCGCCGGGAAAGCCGGTAATGAACGTGGTTCGCAAGACAAGATTGTCGATACCCTCTCGCAGGCGTTGCAGGATCTCCTCCATGGCTTTTCGATTAACGCGTCTGGCCATCCGCTTCAACATCGCATCGCTGCCATGTTGCAGCGGGATGTCGATATAGGGGATGATTCGCTTTGCACCCGCAATCGTTTGAATCAAAGCATCGTCGATGTACATCGGGTAAAAATACATCAATCGAATCCAGTCAATCCCAGCGACCTGATCCAGTTGCTGCAGCAATTCCGTCAAACGCGGCCGTCCGTACAGGTCAATGCCGTAATACGTGGTATCCTGAGCCACCACGACCATTTCGCGAACACCCGACGCCGCCAGTTTTTCGGCTTCGCGGATGATATCTTCAATCGGTTTGCTGGCATGTTTTCCTCGCATTTTTGGGATCGCGCAAAAGGTACACAGCCGATCGCAACCTTCGGAAATTTTCAGGTAAGCAAAATGCCTGGGCGTCACGGCCACGCGGTGCGTATCGGGCAACGCACGCACGGGCGCGGGGCGAAAGACCGTTCGCTGCTCGGTCAACCCTCCCGCTAACCGATCGGCAACGCCCACGATCTCGTCCCTTCCGAAAACCCCCACCAACGCGTCAATTTCCGGACGCTGTCGTAGCAAATCGTCGCGTTGGCGTTCGGCCAAACACCCCGTGACGACAACACCTCGAATTTTTCCCTGCCGTTTCAAATCCAACATTTCGTCGATCGCACCCAGCGATTCTTGTCGGGCAGCGTCGATGAACCCGCAGGTATTAATCACCACAAAGTCCGCCGCTTCCGCATCGTCAACCCGATGGTAGCCATCGGCCTGCAACTGCCCCAGCATTTGCTCCGTGTCGACCAAGTTCTTAGGGCACCCCAGCGAAATGACCGCATACTGCCCCCGTGCTTGACCACGTTCCTGGGTTACAATGGCTTCGGGCGAACGATCAGCGGTCACGATCGGCAGTTGCATCGGTTTACGATCAGCGGTTGCAAGGGTGAGGGTTTGCAGCAGATAACATGATGCCTCTGGTTTTTCCGTGAAAATCTTAACCGAAACCCAGCCAATCAACCAGGGCCAAGCTGCCATGCTTGGTGTATTGGTTTGGCGACAGGACGAGCTTGGGGGATGTCTTACGCCGAACTACACTGCAAGACAAATTTTTCGTTCCTCCAAGGGGCGTCGCACCCTGATGAACTGGTCGCGCGAGCTGCGGAACTTGGCTACCGCGCTCTGGCGATTACCGATCGGGCGTCTGTGGCGGGGGTGGTCCGCGCTTTCGGGCATGCACGGGATTTGAATTTTCCGATCATTGTCGGTGCGGAAGTCCAGCCTCAGGGTGGTCCGCCTCTGGTTCTGTGGGCTACCGATCGGGCGGCATACGGTCGACTTTCGCGACTGCTGAGCCTGGGGCGGATGCGCGGTCCCAAAGGAACTTGTGTGCTGCAATGGGAAGACCTACACGCGGCTGCCGAAGGCCTGTTGGCCGGAATGGTGGTGCCACGTGGAGCGATTGCGCACCGTCAAGGCGGGCACGATCAGCGGCCAACGACGCAGACGCTGGGGCTGTTTCGTGATTGTTTCGCCGACCGAGCTTATCTCCTGTGCGAACTGCATCGAGGCGTCGACGATGCCGGTTGGGGAGAGGAGCTGAGTCGGATTTCACGGCAATCCGCCATTCCGCTGGTTGCCGCCGGGGATGTCCACTACCACACTGCAGAGAGGATGTTGGTGCATGATTGCGTCACCGCGATCGGGCTGGGGACCACGATCGAGCAGTTGCGATCCAAACGTTTTGCAAACAGTCAGCGGCATCTTCGCTCGCTACCCGACCTGCAAAAAATCTATCGGACGGTTCCCGGTGCGTTGGCGGGTACGCTGGAAATCGCGGATCGCTGCTCGTTTCGATTGGATGAACTGCGCTACGAATATCCAGAGGAATTGGCACCCGCAGGGATGATTCCGCTGGACTACCTAAAACGTCTGACCTGGCAGGGGGCGAAGCAGCGTTGGCCCGATGGGGTTCCGCCCCCGATCGTGGAGGCTTTGCGGCACGAGTTTCATTTGATTACCGAGCTGCGGTACGAAGCCTATTTTTTAACGGTCTGGGACCTCGTCCGCTTCGCGCGGCAACGTGGCATTTTGTGCCAAGGTCGTGGATCGGCCGCAAATTCGGTGGTCTGCTATTGCTTGGGGATCACCAGCGTTGACCCGGAGCGAACCGAGGTTCTGTTTGAACGGTTTATTAGTCGCGAGCG
>SLFV01000104.1 GCA_007124075.1 Roseimaritima sp. | reverse complement strand
CTTGGTTGGCAATCCGCTGCAGAACACGACTGTGATCGGCGATAACGAAACGTTTACGATCAACCGTTCGAGCGAGATAGTTACTTTCGTTGAATTAGTGGATGGCCGTCTCGTCATCACTGACGAACATCCTGACGGAAAAGCGGATAGTCTTGTGCTCAGCCTCCGTGAGGGCAACATTCGTGTTCATGATCCCAATCATGTGGTGACGGCTGGTGCTGGCGTTACGCAGGTGGATTCCAATACGGTTGAAATAGCATTTACCGCGGTCAGCGGTGATGTTTTCGTTGCAACGAAGGATGGTGATGACCTTCTGACGATCGACTTTTCCGGTGGCAACCCGATTCCAAATCAAGGGTTGCTATTTAGTGCCGATGGAGAAGATGACCAACTGGTGCTGACTGGAGGAAGCTTTAGTTCGTCAAGATTTTACGTATTGGGCGACCAATCGGGCCTCATCGGGTTAAACCTGCCGAATTTTGGAATCGAACTGCCGATTGCCTACACCGGGGGCGTATCGGTCACGTCAGTAGTTGACTCCGGTATCGTGGAATTTTTTCCTGCCAGTACTGCCGACATGGTCGCGGTCAGTGACGCGGGCAGTGGAATGACAAGGATGAACAGCTCTGTTGGCAAAGCGATAACATTCCTTAATCCAACGGAGCAATTAGTGGTCAAGCGAAATAGTGGCAATGGCACTGTTAACTTCAACTCGCTGGCTGCAGATTACGCATCTTTGATACTGCAGGGCAATGGGGTTAATGATGTTGTCAACTTCAATTCCTCAGTAATGTTTGGGGTTGGACATAGCTTGACGGCTACCAATGTTGGGTCTTTTAATGTTGGCTCTAACGTCAGCATTAATCTACAAGACGACGGTGCGGTCGATATAACTGCTTTACGCAACATTTCACTTGCAAATGGGGCTCGGATTACATCGGTTGACGGTGATATTTATTTATCAGCCAATCAGCAAGAAATACCATCGAGCGGCAATTTTGCAGGGATCGGTTTGTCTCGGGCGACGGTGCAATCGATCGGTCAGGGAGAGATCCGGCTTCTTGGCCGCGGAGGCAACGATTCGGCAGGCTTTCAGTCTGGCGTTCGACTCAGTCAAGGTTCGCAGGTGATAGGCGGAAGCAATCCAGTCACTGTCATCGGCACCGGTGGGCAGTCCCCAGGAGTTCACAATAATGGCGTTTTCGTAAATCATAGCCAATCAAAAATCACATCAAACGGCGGTCACGTTTTTGTTTTTGGTGAAGGGGGTGGTACGGATGGGAGCATATTCAACTCTGGAGTGCTGGTTACTTTCGGTGGAGCCATCACCAACGATGGCACGCACAGTGATGCTACGGTAACCGTTGTGGGCGTGGGCGGTAATGCCGATGGGACGGGGGGCGATAATTATGGCGTGTTCATTTCTAGTGCTGACTCTCGAATCACCTCAAGTGGCGGTGCTGTAACGGTCGAGGGAAGCGGTGGTGGTGGATCAAGCCCTAGCAGCACTGCTGGCATAAAGCTTCAATTCGTTGACCTGGGTAACCAGTCCCCAGGTGGTATTGTTTCAGGTAACAATGCAGACATCATCATCGTTACCGACGACCATCTGTCCCTTGATGGTGTAATCGATTCAGGTACAGGCCGAACGATCATTCGCCCCAGCACCGCTGGAAAAGAAATCAATATCGGAGCTTGGCGGTCGGATTCAGTCCTGAACCTCCCGAGCAGTCTGCTTGATCTGGTTATGGCTGGTACAATCGTTATTGGTGACTATCAAAGTGGCAATATCAATATCCGTGCCGATTTGATTCGGTCTGAAAGTACAAACATCGAACTGTATTCCGGTTATTCAATTATTTTTGATCAAGGGACCATAGATACAGGCGGGGGGTACCTGTCGCTTATCGCTGGCGCCCGCGCAGGGGTTCCCGCTCCGTTTTACGGTGGCGTTCATCCGAACTCTCATGGGGTTGACATCGTTGCCTCAAACGTCAGCATCGTTCCAAGTTTAAACGTTACGATCAATGGTGAAGCCGTTGATACTCAATACACTCGTCTGAACGTCATTGGCACCGTTGACCTTTCCGATCTCGTCCTTCGTATCGATGGCGACTTCTCTGCCCAGCTAGGTACAGAACGCTTTTCAATTGTGAACGCATCGCAGGTGGTCGGCGAGTTTGGCAGCCCGCACCACAGTTTGTTTAATCTGCAAGGTTTCCCCTACCGGATCGAATATAGTGATACCGAGGTCGTTCTTGTTCCGGCATCCGAACTGACGGTCTCCGGCGTTACGGCAACTCCGCCTGTGATCAGCGATTCCGTAGTCGGCAACGGCACGTTCAACCTCGCGCTGCAGTTCAGCAAACCGATGGACGCGAGCGTGACACCCGAACTGACGTTCCCGACCGCTGGCGAAAATCCGGTCGGTACGATCACGTTTGCGTCAGGCGTCTGGAGCAATGGAAATCAGACCTACACGGCGACCTTCAACGTCACCGACATGAACATGACGATTCCGGATATCGACGTTCGGATCAGCAACGCTCGGGATACACTTGGCAATACGCTGGTTGCGGTTACGGTAACTGATGTCTTCAGTGTCGACACCGAAAATCCTCGAGTTGCCTCGATCCTTCGCGACGGTGCCAATCCGACAAGCGCCGCGAGCGTGCAGTTCTTGGTAACGTTCACCGAACCGGTCAACAATGTCGACGCAGCCGACTTTGCGCTGGCCCTTGACGGCATCACCGGAGCGTCGATCACGGGCATCACTGGCACGGGGGCCAACCGCACGGTCACTGTATCAACCGGCAGCGGCGATGGCACGATCGGACTTGGTCTTGCCGCCAACCCGACGATCAGCGACTTGGTTGGCAATCCGCTGCAGAACACGACTGTGATCGGCGACAACGAAACCTATACGATCAACCGCTCGGCGCCGACAGTCACCGTTACGGCAACTCCGCCGGTGATCAGCGATTCGGCCGTGGGCAATGGCACGTTCAACCTCGCGCTGCAGTTCAGCAAACCGATGGACACGAGCGTGACGCCCGAACTGACTTTCCCGACCGATGGAGAAAATCCGGTCGGTACGATCACGTTTGCGTCAGGCGTCTGGAGCAATGGAAATCAGTCCTACACGGCCACCTTCAACGTCACCGACTTGAATGTGACGATTCCAGATATCGACGTGCGGATCAGCAACGCTCGCGACACTTTCGGCAATTCACTTGCCACGGTAACAGTCGCCGATGTCTTCAACATCGACACCGAAAATCCTCGTGTTGCCTCGATTCGACGTGGCGGTGCTGGCGCCTCCAGCGTGCAGTTCCTTGTAACGTTCACCGAACCGGTGACGGGCGTCGACACGAGCGACTTCTCGCTGAACCTTAGTGGCATCACCGGAGCGTCAATCACGAGCGTCAGTGGCGAGGGGACCAGCTATACGGTGACAGTGGTAACTGGCAGTGGCGATGGAACGGTCGGGCTTGTTCTCGCCGCCAATCCGATGATCAATGACTTGGCGGGCAATCCGCTGCTAAACGCGGTAGTGCTCAGTGAGAGGGAAGAGTTTGCGATCAAACGCTCCGCTCCGACGGTCGTCGGCACCTACTGGGGGCGTCCGCTAGTGATTGATCTGTTGCACCAGGTGGTGGCATCACAGTCGGTTATCGATCCCGATTCCGTTGTGATCGTTTCAGAGGCTGAGCATGGAACGGTGACGGTGCTTGGCGATGGCAGGGTTCGTTACGATGCGGATAACGGGTTTGTGGGGGAGGATGCGATTGCGTTTACGCTGCATGATGTAGAGGGGCGGACTATCATCCTGGGGTCGGTGATGATTCGTGTTGTAAACAGTCCGCTGAACAATCCGCTATTGGGGGCGGATGTGGATAATAATGGTGTTGTGTCACCTTTTGATGCGTTGTTAGTGATCAACGCCCTGAATCGCGCTGGCGCGCCTAGCGTGGCGGTGGAGCCCGATGCGTTGGCTCCGCCGTACCTAGACGTCAATGGGGATGGACGCATTTCCGCTGTCGATGCGTTGATGGTGATCAACGTCCTGAATCGGCTTAACCGTGCAGCAGCAGGAGGCGTGACTGGGCCGCAGGGCGAGTCACGGTTCCCTTGGCGGAGCGAGGATGATCGTCTGGCGCAACTGGCGGCGGTGGAAACGTCATTGCACGCTTTCGCGGTCGATCGCGTCTCTGCCGCTGAGGGTGACCAGGAGGAGGCCTCCGCAGCCGCGGACGTCCGCGCATTGGACTGGGTGCTGCGCGACTGGCAGGGGGAGACAGAAGGGCAAGATATCGATTTGGCGTGGGGGGATAGTTGAACCTGCCACTCGCCTTGGCGCGTGTCGCACCTGACGGCAACGCCCACCAGGTCACCGCCAGGTACCCATCGGCTGCGGACCGTTGCTGGAATGTGTCGTTCCCGGGCTACGAGGGTACAAGTTATGCGGCGGATGAAAGCAATAGGCGGTCGCGCCGTGGCCGTTATTTTCACTGGTCCGCAGACGGAGACTGCTTAATGGAGTTGGGGGGTCAGTAGGTCGTCTGGATTTGCAGGCGGTACAGGAAACCACTTGCTCCGGCCTCGTACCCGGTTCGGATTTGTTCGGTTGGCGAGCGGTTGATGTGGGCGATATCGAAGGTGCAGCGCCAGTTGGGGTGCTTCTTGATGAACCAATTCCAGCCGCCCCCCCATTCCGAACCGCTTCCGAAGGGACCGTAGACGGCGGAAGTCCGCAAATACAATTCGTGGTGTTGGGGGACAAGAAAACGACCGCCAAGAATGAAAACACCATGGTCGAATAGATTGCGACGTGCCTGCGGGATCGGACCCGTGCCGCGAATGTCGCTAAGCCAACGGAGGAAGTATTCGCTGTGCAGGCTCCAGCCCTGGTATTTGATCCCCGCATCCAGGGTCGCCAGGCTGACGGAATAATCGGTCACGGTGACACCCGGGGCCAGTGCTCCCGGTGTGGTTAGGTCAGTGCCGTCAGATAAGCGAATAAACGAATCCTCGGGTTCTGAACGGTTGAACTGTGTCCCCGACTGTCGTGATGTGGTCAGACTTCCGCCCCAACGCAGTACCGGATTCGCGCTCCCCTGCCAGTCTGAAAACAGCAGCCCAAACTCTCCCAACGGCTCGTGCCAAAGATTTGCTGAATAAACAAAGTTGGTGTCCAGATCACGAAAACCAATCGCAGCGGTATTGAAGCCGTTGCCGACAACGGCTTGATAATAAATCCGATCCAGCGGTTCGCCTCGAGCCCAAACCCCCGCCGTAATGCTGGGGCGAAAAAATGTGGTCGCCATTGTGCGCTCTGGACCCTGCGTTGCCATGGATGTGACCAACCATTCGCGCGAACCAACGACTTTTCCTTTGCCGTAGAACAGCTCCAGCGAACGACTAAAACGATAGCTCATCCATGCCAAGAGAATCGTCACGCGATCGTCGCCCAGCGTGGCGTAATCCAGGTTGAGGTAATAATTCAAGTCCTTGTCGACCGCATGCCCGGAGAAAATCAAACGACCACGATTGATTTCAAAGTCGTTGCGGGCAGCCAGGGGGTTGATTTGCCCGCCAGCGTCGGTCCACGTCGCTTGCTGGGGGTTGAAGTTGGTGTAGCGAAACTGGCTTTGCAAATTGACCCGGAGGCGGAATGGTGCGGTATCTTGGTCAACGGTTTGGATATAGAACCCCTCGTCATACCCGGTGACGAGCGATTCGGTGCGTTGCATGCTGGGGTTTTCGTGCGTCGGCAGAGAACCCGCCGGTGGATGTCGCAACTTGGCGGTGTCCCACAGATCGGCATGCTCGGAGAAGCGAATCACGGCCTGCTGATCGTCGGGATTCTCTCTACCATGCAGGTCAGTGATCCTAGGAGCGACCACTACGGGAGCCGAATCAAGTGTTAGTGGGGAGGAAAGCTCCTGTCCCCGTATCGATGTTGGCAGGCACTGACTGCAAACTCCCAGAAGCGCGACGCTGATGGACAGCGGGAATGGGAAATGCCTGCGAATGGACGTCGTCATCGAATCCTCGGTTCACTGCTCCAAGACACGAAACGGTGCAGGTGCTCCCCCCCGGAGATTCTGGTTGGGTAGGTCCCCGCGAGTTGGACCGGGATCTACCATTCGCTGTCAGGACGGACCACCCTCGTCGCAAGCGAATCTGGACGCTCATCGGGTATCGATCGAACGTCATGGGTGCTATCGGATGGAACCCATCATTCACTTGAGCAAAAAATCGGTACAATCGACAAACTTTGCAACAAGCGATCAAACAATGGCGTGTTGCTAAGAAACGGTTCGGGAGTAACTACGTCATTGCTTATTCCCCCCCGGCGCGAGGCGAAACGCGGGGAGATGCGTCGAAGAGAGGTTGGTGGAAAAGGCCGAGGTTATTGCCCAACATTCGCTACCTTGCCGCACCGGATGCTCTTGCCGCATCCTTCTACCTTGGGAAAACGGATCGACACCATGCGACATGCACCTTTGTTGGAATTACGAAACGTCAGCGTATTGCGGCAGCAGACACGGATCCTAGACGACGTTAGTCTGAAGCTGCCTGCCGGTCGG
>SLFV01000053.1 GCA_007124075.1 Roseimaritima sp. | reverse complement strand
TCGGCTACGGCCGGTTCGCCCGATTCACCGCCACGTTGCACGCCAGCGAAGTTCGAAAGATCCAGTTCGCCCTTTTGGACCGTATCGCTGTGGCATTTGCCGCATTTGATCGCCAATAGCGGCTGAATATCTCGTTCGAATGACAGTTTGGGCGGTTCCCCCAGCACTGGCCGTCCGGGAAGCGATCCGAAGGCAACGCAAACGGCAACGGCAAAGCGAATCGGATTCATGCGGACGCGAAGGGTAAAGGGCAGGCGGTTGCGGGCAAACGTGTGACACCAGTATAGGGCCTTTGGACACAACAGCCGCAACGTTTTTTATCAACTATCGATTTCGACGCGTTCCCCCTGGATATCGCGGCAATCCAGTTCCAGGTGTTCGGGGTACAGCCCCTCGCTTCCCAGGATCTGCACCTGCATCTTGCCACGATCCTCCATGTCGGCGATTTCTCGTCGTTTATTATTGTTGATCACCGCTGCCACCGCATCGTTCACCCGAACGGTGACCCTTGCGATGTGTTCGTTACGACAGGCCAGGCTCAGCATCCGAACCACCTCGATCGACATGCTTTCCGCCTTCTTCACGACGCCGCGACCTTGGCAGCAGGGACAATCTTGATAGATGCTTTTCTTAAGGCTGGGACGAATCCGCTGACGCGTCATTTCCACCAAACCAAACGGACTGGTCCGCAGGATTTTTGTCCGTCCGCGATCTTTGGCCATCGCATCGCGCAACGTGTTTTCAACCTTGCGGCGATGCGACTCCTTACGCATATCAATGAAGTCGTTGACGATCACACCTCCCAGATCGCGCAAACGCAGTTGCCTCGCGATTTCCTTGGCCGCCGCAATATTCAGGCGGAATGCATTTTCTTCCGCCGATTCATCACCACCCCGGAAGTTTCCACTGTTGACGTCAATCGCTACCAAAGCCTCGGTGGGATCGATCACGATCGAACCACCTCCCGGCAAAGGGACGTGACGCTGATTGATGCGAACGATTTCTTCCTCCAATCGAAACTTATGGAACAGCGGTTGCGAATCATCGTACAGTTTCAAACGTTCGGCGTACTTCGGCATGATTTGCTTGAAGAATTCAAGCGCTTTCTCGTACTCCTCCCGCTCATCAATCAGGATGGTTGTGATGTCGTCCGAGAAAATATCGCGAATGGTACGAATAATGAGGTCGCTTTCCTCGTACAGGAGGCCGGGTTGCCCGGTGCTTTTCAAGCGTTTGACAATCGCTTTCCACAGCCGCAGCAGATAGACCAAGTCGCGGTCCAGTTCGTCGATCGAACGATCCGCACCTGCCGTCCGGACGATAAACCCCAGGCCCTTGGGCGGTTCGCAGCGATCCATGCGTCGCTTCAGTTTTGTTCGCAGGGAGGCGTCTTCAATCTTTCGCGAGACCCCGACACGGCCCAACGCGGGCATCAGCACAAGATAGCGACCGGGCATGCTGATGTAGGTGCTGAGGGTCGGGCCCTTGGTCCCAATCCCTTCCTTGATCACCTGGACCATGACCTCATCGCCACGCCGAAAAATTTCTTGGATCGGAGGCTTGTTCCTGGGGCGTCCCCCTTTCATTGCGTGTTTGTTTCCCCGGCCGGTTTCGCGAGCCTTTGCGGCCGATTTCTCCGCCAATTCATCCGATTCACGCATGATCTCTTCGGGATCGTAACCGCCCTGGCGAAAGTACTGCGGTTCGACATCACTGATGTGCAAGAAACCATTACGGCCAACCCCAAAATCAACAAACGCGGCCTGAATACTGGGCTCTAGGTTGACGATTCTCCCGCGATAGATGTTTCCGGCAAACGATTCGACACTTTTGCGTTCGATGTACAGTTCGTCCAGCCGATTATTTTCCAGGACCGCAATGCGGCATTCTTCGGGCTGGGCGACATTGATCAACATTTCTTTTTTCATGGTTTGTTCCTGCGAGGACACAAGGTTCGGGTCCGAGGGGATGTTTCAAACGCCCGGTGATTCGCTTCATGGCGGGCGTGTCAGTCAATTGATTGTCGTGGCGGGGTGTACGCTGAGGTTCGCAAAGCAATGACAGCGCAGCCCAAGCGGGGTCGGGCTCAAGAGGTTTTCGTTCCAGCGGCCGGCGCAAAGCCGTTTGTCTCGCAAAGCCTTGCGAGTGGCAACGTGCGAAAGACAACGCGTACGGACGATTTCCCAGCTTGCTCATGGAATCGTCAACTCCGGAACAAGCTTCCTCAGACGCTCGGCCAGGAATAGATCAACCTCTCCAGCCGACTCCAACGTCATGGCGCGCGCTGCCATCTCCTGGCATTCGCTAATGGACACCGATCGGATTGCTTTCTTCACTTTGGGTAACGCGTTGGGAGGCACGCTTAAGCTGCGAACACCCAGGCCTAACAGCAGCAGCGCCCGCGCCGGCCGACTGCTCATTTCACCACAAACCGCGATCGGCACATTGGCAGTCGCGGCAACTTCGACACTGTGCTTGATCAGACGCAGCACCGCTGGGTCGCTGGATTGATACAAATCAGCGACATACTCGTTGCTCCGGTCGACCGCCAAAGTGTATTGCACCAGATCGTTTGTACCAATGCTTAGGAAATCGATTTCCTGCACAAACCGATCCAACATCAAAACCGCGGCGGGAACTTCGACCATCATCCCGATGGGAATATCGCGCCGGTGCGGTATTGCTTCCTCCAGCAGGTCCTCCGCAATCACGTTGACCAGCATCCTGGCTTGTCGCAATTCGGCCAGCGTGGTGATCAGCGGAAACATCATCCGCACGTCGCCATGGACGGCTGCCCGCAGGATGGCTCGTAACTGTGGGCGAAAAAGGTCTTGGTTTTTCAGCGATAAGCGAATGCTGCGGAGTCCCAAGAAGGGATTATTTTCACGATCCACCAACGGTCGAGAGCCCATTTTGTCGGCCCCCAGGTCCAGCGTACGAATAACCACGGGGCGATCGCCAATCGCTTGGACCACTTGGCTGTAAGCCCGGTAGTGATCTTCCTCGCTGGGTTCGGAATCGCTGGACAGGTATAAAAACTCGGTTCGGTACAGCCCGATTCCGTCGGCCCCGCGTTCCAGGCAGGAGGCGACTTCATACGGAAATTCGATATTGGCGTTCAAAAGGACATGAGCGCCATCGACGGTTTCGGCTGGACAGTCTCGGAGCTGTTCCAGGCTCCGCGCGAAAATACGTTGCTGTTCCTGCCCAATTCGATACTCCTGCAGCGTTTTTTTGTCCGGGTCCAGGACCAAACGCCCCCGATCGCCATCAACGATGACTTGGGTTTTTTCACCAACGCGGCCTAAAAAGGGGCCAATTCCAACAACTGCGGGCAATTCCAAGCCCTTCGCAACGATGGCGGTGTGCCCTCCTGGCCCTCCCGTTTCGGTGCAGAAACCCAAGACAAATCGCCGATCCAGGTTGGCCGTTTCGCTGGGGGTTAAGCTATTACTCAGGACGATGACCGGAGCGGACAGGTCCTTCAGCGGATTGGTGGTCACCGCCCCCAACGCGAATAGCAACTGCCGCTCGATATCCAGCACATCATCGGCGCGTTCGGCAAGGAGCGAACTTTTCAAACGACGCATCGTTTCGGCGTAATTGTGCAGGACTTGGCTGACGGAGTAGGCTGCCGAATGCTGCAGTTGGCTGATTCTTCGTTGCAGTTCCGCCATCATTCGCGGGTCACGCAGCATTTGTAGCTGCGCAGCGAAGATCTCGCCGGTTGAATTCCCCATTTTCGCAGATGTTCGCGCTCGACTTTCCTCCAGCGAGCGCGCAACCGAAGCGACAGCCTGCTGCAGACGTTCAATTTCGTCGGCAACATCTGAGCGTTTGATGGTGCATCGGGGAATGCTGTAGCCGTCGGGATCCAGGACTAGCGCCGGACCGATCGCAACCCCCGATGAAACTGGGATTCCATGCAATTCAAGCATCGTGCCCCGACCTCTTTTGCACCCGTCGGTGGTCCATCGTTCGCGGCGCATGCAGCTCCGCGTCGACCACCAGCCAGACTGGATTTCCCGAGGTTCGGATTCATTGGTTGATTTTTAGCTGATAAAGGAACGGACTACGGAGTCACGCTTCGTCTAATTCGTAGAAACCGTTCTCAAACAAATGCTGGATAGCCGCAGCCGCCGGGGTCGCGTCCTCTCCATCGATCATTACTTTCAACTGCGTGCCTTGTTCGGCACCAAGCGTCATCAACGAAAACACGCTCGCACAATCCGCTTGCTCCGCATCTTTTTGCAGCAAAATGATCGATTCAAAGCGAGCCGCAGCTTCGACAAGCGTATTGATCGCCCGCAAATGTAACCCTTTCGGATTGCGAACGACCACGTCGAAGCATAACGAAGTTTTATTCATGGAAGATTGGCTGGGCATTCTTTTGTACTGGCCGAACAGCAAGCGTTTTCTCAAAGTGGGCCGGGCTGACTAAACAAAGTGATTGTTGTCCGCCTCTTCCAACAATTGTTGCACATCCTCCGTCGTCCGACTTTGTTTCAGGAAACGGCAAAACGAGTCATCCCGTAACTGCCGGGAGATGTTTTCCAGCGCGCGGAGGTGATCTCCCGGTCGTTCGGGAGGACTAACCAGCAGAAAAAATAACTGCACTTTTTCGCCATCAAGGCTGTTGAAGTCGACGCCGTCCACGCTGACGCCGACCGTTCCTACCAATTTACTGACGCTGGCGTGTTTGGTGTGTGGAACCGCAACACCCCGTCCGATCCCCGTGCTGCCCAGTTCCTCCCGCTTCATGATCGCGGCAACGATATCCTCCTGACTGTCAGGACTGATATCGCCCGCATCCAGCAGGGATTGGACAAGTTCGCGAATCACCGCCTCCTTCGATTCAGAGACCAACTCTGATCGAATCGCCTTTGTGCTGATAAAGTCTGCAAATTTCATAAATTATTCCTTGGGAAGAATGGACAAATCTCCGTGCGATTGTCGCGATGCCTATCGAGCCTCACAATCAGGGCGACCCCGTCTGGGATACCCTGCGGAGACCGACCTACTCCTCGTCGACAATGGGTGATGGGTCAAGATGCTTGATTCCGGTACCGCGGTGTCCGGTGCGTTTTTCCTTTATTTTGCGGAGCTGCTGCTCCACCTTGGGAATCGCCAGATCCACCGCAGCAATCACATTGGACGCATGGGCCGAAGCGAAACAGTCGTCGGCGCGTTCCGCAGAAACCTTCAGCTCAACCTCAGGTTGGTCCAGATTCTTCAGGTCGACCGTCACCACTATCGAGGTGATGCGGTCCATCAAGCGGCGAAGCTTTTCCACCTTTTGCTCAATTAATGCCTGATCGCCCGCCTGGAGGTCGCCGTGTCGTGCGGAAACACTTAACTGCATGGATTCGCTCTCAAGAAGAGTTACAAAATTAGGGAAGTGTATACGTTTGTATGTGTGCGACAGATTGCAACGTCGCGTGTATTACGCCTGATTCTATCCCCGCTGTCGCGGTTTTCCTAGATGCGTTCTGCGAACTAATTGCATGCTCAGTCGCTGGGTGGGGCAAGGTTTTCGATTGCAGCAATTAAACTGCCTGAATACGATCGCGATTGCAGAACGGCGTCCGGGACCGTTGTTGGGGGAAAGCTGACGGGGGTTATACTGGAGGTTTGCCAGCACGCGTCCACCAGCCGCCCTGCTCCGCAGTGGAAATGTGTTGCTTACCCGCTCATCCATCCATCCACCCCCCGCCGCGTCATGCCCCAAGATGTTTCGCGAATCGATATTCCGTTCCAGATTCCGCAGGTGCATCGCCTTCGCTGCACTGAAGATCTGTTTGGTTGTGACGCTGCGGTTTTACGAGAGGTGTTGGAACCGTCGGGCGATTGTGCGGCGCGGGTCCAGGTCTGGTTGGACGGCGATCTAGCGCGTGCGTTGCCCCAGTTGCAGGCCAGGATCGAGGCATGTTTGCATGCTCGCCCGGATGAAATTTATTTGGTTTCTCCCGTCGAAACGATCGTCGGCGGGGAGGCTTGTAAGAATGATCCGGGGATTATCGATGGTTTGTTGGAGCGTTTTCACCAGGACGACCTTGATCGCCGCAGTTACGTGATTGTCGTTGGCGGTGGCGCGGTTTTGGATGCGGTTGGTTTTGCCGCCGCGATTGCGCATCGAGGTATCCGCTTGATTCGTGTGCCCTCCACCACGTTGGCGCAAGCCGATTCAGGGGTTGGGGTGAAAAATGCGGTCAACTGGTTTGGGAAGAAAAACTGGAAAGGAACCTTCGCGGTACCGTGGGCGGTGATCAACGATCGCGGGTTGTTGCAGTCGTTGTCGGATCGTGATTTTCGCAACGGATTCAGCGAAGCGGTTAAGGTTTCGCTGCTGAAGGATCCCGCGGCTTTCCGGCAATTATGTCGCGATGCGAAGAAAATCGCGGCCCGTGACCCGGTTGCCACTGCGGAAGCGATTGCGATGTCGGTGCGGATGCACTTGGACCATATCACGATGGGGGGCGACCCATTCGAAGCCTTGGAAGCCCGCCCGCTGGATTTCGGACATTGGTCAGCGCATCGGATGGAGGCAATGACCGACTATCAGATGCGGCATGGAGAAGCGGTATCGATCGGTGTTGCAAT
>SLFV01000351.1 GCA_007124075.1 Roseimaritima sp. | reverse complement strand
TCATCGACCAGTGATTGGATCGGCTGTAAAAGCTCAGGGTGTGCAGCCCAAGCCTGCGCGGTGACGGTCTGAAGATCGCTCCATTGCAGCAGTCGGTACACCGCATCGGATAGCGATGCACGAACCACAGCAACCTGGGATTCCTGAACGCTTTGCGAGATTCGCTGATTCAATTTGCTAAATACAGACAACAACGGCACAACCAGGATCATCGCAGCCACCAACGGCAAATAGTTCATCCAATTTCGCCGCTTTCTGGCCCCGGGAGGCGTTGGCGCAGCGCATGAACTAGATGCGGCCAGTTCCGCTCCAGAGTCGTGGTGATCCTGGCAGGGGGAACTCACGGCAGCCTTGCCGGTCGACGCCTGGGCTTCGTCTGACACAGCGCCCGAATCATGATAGGACAATAACGACAAAACTTCCTGCCGTACCGACTCATCCATCGCGCGTTGATCAACAAACGCCAACCGCTCTGGGGCGGGTAAGTCAATCGCTTCATGAAAGATGTCACGGGCGATCGCGTAACTTTGCGGATTCACAGCTCGAGGTTTTGCTCCAATTCTCGTTTCAACCAGGCTCGCGCCATCGACCAGTCCTTTTCGGCCGTACGCAACCCAACCCCCAGTTCTTCTGCGATCTCCTTCATACTCAACTCACCAAAGAACTTTAATTCGATAACCGCCGCCTGCCTCGCATCTAGTTTTTTTAACCGCAACAATAATTCGTCTAGCAAAAGCACGTCTTCGTCACGATCCAAATGAAACAGAGCCGAATCCTCTAGGCTCGCCCGTGTCCACCCCTGCCCACGTTTTAGCGAGTTGGTTCGCCTGGCATTATCAACCAAGATTCGGCGCATGACACGCGCGCCAATCGCAAAAAAATGGGTCCGACCACGCCAGTCAACGTGACGTTGGTCGATCATCCGCAAGTAAGCTTCGTGCACCAGTGATGACGAAGTCAAGCGATGGCGCTGAGGATCGCCTTGGAGGAACCGATCTGCCATCCGCTGAAAGTCGTCGTACATCAGTGAAAACAACTGATCAGCCGCTCGACGTTGCCCGCGACTGGCTTGCTGCAAGGTGTCAGTTGCGCTAATCATGATGCGCCTCTAGCTAAGTCTGTTCGAATTAACGGTTCCGAAGGGCCACTCCGCATACGACCAGCGGAACTTTAACGGGTGCCAACCTCTCAGAACACGTCCCCTAAATCATGACGAGATTGGAGACGCTTGTACATGGGTGAACTAGGCTTCTGGGTGATCCACTTGCTGCGTTGCCCTGCCCACACGGGAAAAAGCTTAGCCAACGGCAGTGGACGCGGAAGTTTTTTTCCGCCATGCCTACCAAAACCTCAATTCAGGGCGTTGCGCAAGCTGCCAGCCGCTGTAAAAAAAAACCGCTGACATCTTTTCTAGAAGTCAGCGGTCCTGGGTCGCAATTCAAATTTCGCGGTCGAAATCGAGGCGGGCGTCTATTCGCGTGGGCGAATCGCACCGGTCAAACCGCTGTAGTCGACACGATCTTCATAATGCCAAAGCGGTTGCCCCAACTCGACGCGACGACGCAGCACTTCGATCTTTTCCGTTGAACCGGCAGGCGCATCGGTGCGAACGAATTCGTCATTCTCGTGGGGCACAAAATCCTCATCGTGACCATACCGCAAAATGGCCTCAAATACGTTCTTACAATTATTCATTCAGACTACCTTCCAAGCGTTAAAGCGGGAAAATTGGGAAAAGTTGTGTGATATTCGATCAAGTCGACTCGGCCTGCAATGGTTCTCTGCGCCATCACCTGGACCACCACCAAGTCGCCTGCAATGCTGCACGTGCTGCAGTCCGCTGACCAGATTATTCCCGGTTCTAAACGACAGTCAAGAAAATTCCTGGCTCTTCGGCCCGCTAAACGAACCACGGTGTTTACCTGATCGCCAAACCGCCTCCATCTCAAGGCTCTGGCTCTCTTCCTGGCATGGTTCTTAGCCATGTACCGCAGAAACGATCCCCAAGCGATTAAGGGGAATCGACCGACCTTTATGCAATACTTAAAGCCTTCTCAGATGGCATTCTTCGGCAGGATAGTTGCTGCCGCGAGCGTCACGCGCTAGATTGCATCGCCTTGGTTGTCGGCTGGGACGATTGTGCTGCTGTCCGCTAGCGCGGTTTCGGGGCCTTTTCTGCGAGCCGAAAAAAATTCTCGAAAAATTTTTATTGGGCCAGGGCAATACGGCTTTTTGGTCACCGTAACGCACATATTTCTTGGAATCGGAAAGAACTGTTCACAGATGGATACCGTTTGGGCACAAACAACGCTTAACCTCCGCGCACGACCGCGCGGCTTCCACCTAATCACTGCCGAGGTCTTGAACGCGATCCCGGAACTGGCCACGCTTCAGGTCGGATGGTTGCATGTTTTTATTCAGCATACCAGTGCATCGGTGAGCGTGAATGAAAATGCGGACCCAACGGTGCGTGCTGATTTCGAAACGGCGATGAACCACGCGGTGCCCGAAGACCTGTCATACCAGCACACCCTGGAAGGACCCGATGACATGCCTGCCCACGTCAAGGCATCCCTGCTGGGAAGCAGCATCACGCTTCCCGTAACTGCGGGGAAGCTGAACCTGGGCACTTGGCAGGGTATTTATTTGTGCGAGCACCGCGACCGAGGCGGTTCCCGATCGTTGCTGCTGACCCTGCAAGGCAGCAGAAAAATCTAACGACGGGAAATCAACCCTTACGGTCGCGGAACGTGCCGCAACCCTGCGGTTGCCAAGGCGTCTGGGCGGGCGGTCGAAGGAGTTTGCCAGCGATGCTGCTTACCCCTCCACCATCCGCCCAAGAAACAAGCCGATCAGCGTTTTCGCGTCACAAATCTCTGCTTGCGTGATCATTGCATCAATTTGACGCCAGGAAAGTGTTTGGTTTTCGATTTGCTCGCCCGGTTCGCGACTTGGGCGATCCGCAACTAAATCGCGTGCGACAAACAGATGCATTTCTTCATCACTATTCCCGGGAGCAGGGTAAAAACTGTGTACCAATTTCCAGCGTCCCGCCTCGTAACCCGTTTCCTCCTTCAGTTCTCGCCTTGCAGTCTGCAGGGGGGACTCGCCCTCATCCATCGTGCCTGCAGGTAGCTCAAGCAGCGTTTTGCGGAGCGCGTATCGGTAATTGCGGATCATGACCACGTGGCCATCATCCAGCACAGGAAGAATCACCACGGCTCCCGGTTGCCGAATGACCTGCTTTGTGATCCGTTCGCCTGAAGGCAACAAAGCCGTTTGTTCGTGGATAGCGAAACGCCTCCCTTGAAACAAAACCTTTTCCTTGGGGTGCGTGGAAGCCATCACAGGAACCCTGGGCAAACAGCGTAGTGGAATCAGCCGCGCGGTCGAAGTTGTTCGAAACCTTTCCGCACCAGTTAGGTTAACATAGTCGTAGGCAAGGTCTTGAACAATGCCGTGCAATCAGGTGCGTCTCTTGCGACTAACGACGTGTCGAATGCTAAGCAATGTGCGGAAGAAAAAGGGTCGATTCGTTCCATCTTCCCCCGCTTTCGGACAGTTGATTTGGTCGATCAACCGCTGCCCGCGGGTGGGATCCCTAATTCGAAGCGCCAACGAGGGACCGAATCCTTACCTCACTTACGTGCGACACGAGCAGGGTTAAGAAGTTGATGAAAAGGAGCGGGAAATGAATCGGTTGTTTGTATCGCGGTTTTTGGGTGCAATGCCGTGATCGAGATTGATGAGCGGGGTTGTCCGTGAGCGTTAGTCCGTCGACGGCGATGCGTTACCAGCAGTCCGATCCCGACGTTCGTTTGATGCTGCGCGTAAGGGATGATGATGTTGAAGCGTTTGAAGAGTTGGTGCAGCGCTATCAAAGCCGACTGATTCGCTTGATGGAGCATCTAGGCCCGAAACGTGACTGGGCGGATGACATGACGCAGGAGGTTTTTCTTCGCGTCTTTCGGGCGAGAAAGTCTTACCAGCCGGGAGCGAAATTTTCGACTTGGCTTTTCACGATTGCCGGAAATGTGGCTCGCAATGCCACGCGGACCAGCGGACGTCGGCAGGAAGTGAGCGAAGTGGATACGGCCCGCACACCCTCAGGCAGCCAACCCACCGCTCTGGAGAATGTTGCCACGGACGCCAGCGGATTGATGCCGGTTCGGCTGCTGGAAGGATCCGAACGTGCGGAGATGGTCCGCGCCGCGGTACAAATGCTGGGGGAACGCCAACGAGAGGCGTTATTGCTCAGCAAATTCGAAAACCTCAGCTATGCAGAAATTGCAGATGTGATGGGACTTAGCACGAAGGCGGTAAAATCGCTGCTCAGTCGCGCTCGAGTCAACTTAAAGGAAATTTTAACACCTTATATTGATCAAGGTTCGACGCCGTCGTCTGCTTCGGAAGATGCTAACCCGAAAACCTTGCCAGAAGACACGGAGCCCCCGGCATGACCGCCTTCCAGCCCCCCGGAATGCCGCAGTTATCTCAGCAAGACGAACAATTGGTTGCGTATTTGGATGGAGAGTTAACGCTGCCGGAGCGTGAGGCCTTGGAGACGCAGTTGATGGCTTCCGCCCCGTTGAGGCAGCGGATGCGGGAACTGCAAAGCGGTTGGGCGCTGCTGGATGAATTGCCCTCGACGACGGTTGATGATCGGTTCACGCAGACCACGCTTGAACTGGTCGCGGCCGACTTGTCCGAAAAACACCCCAAGGCTTGGTGTCGCTGGGGGCGTGCCTTGCTGCTTGTTTCGCTTGCATTGGCGCTGGCTTGCCTGGGAGCTGTAATCGTCTATGGGGCCCGCCATGCTCGTTTTCTTCGGCAGCTTGCAGACCTGCCGATCATCGAAAACTTGGATGCCTACCTTGCCATCGACGACCTAGACTGGCTGGAACAAATCAGCCGGAATGACCAATGGAACGAATTGATCGAAGCAGCCGAATTAGCTGGTGCTTTTGGACCTGCGGGCTTGCCAACCTACCCCTCGCCGTTAACAGACATTCCGCCTAGCGGGGTCGAACGAACCGTGAGGCAACTGGACCCTGCCGCTCATAGTCGCTTGCATTCGGCTTGGAATCGTTTCCAGGAATTGCCCCCCGACAGACAGGCAGACGTTCGAAGTCGAGCCGCTCGGGTAGCCGGTTCCACTGATCCCGCTAAACTGCTGCAAACCCTTCACGCCTACGCTCGATTCCGTTCCCATTGGTCCAGCGAAACCCGTGGTGCCATCGAACGTGGTTCGCACGACGAGCGTCAGGCTGCTTTTGAACAAGCGTTGGAACGATCGCGCCGAACCTGGCTCCGGCAACTTGGGGAAGAGGACTCCGAGGTCCTTTATGGCGTGTTGCACGTGATCGCCTCCGATTGGCTGAACCAAATCCAGCGAAGAGCGGAGCATTTCCCGGGCTATGGCGGCGACTCGTTGCGAGCGTTCTGGCAAGCCCCGGTGCCAAGCCAGTTTGAGGATCGTGAAGCAATGCTGCTGCATTCCGTGTTTGTCCGCCGACGGGGAATGTCTAGTTTTTTTCGGCTGAATGCCGATGATTACGATGCACTGAAGGCAGTCTTGAGCGACCCGCTCCGCGAAGCCCTCGATACCCTGATGCCCCATCCCCTGATGCAACACGAGGTGCTGCTAAGCTGGGCTATTGAGTCGGTGCAGCGGAAGTCCAAGGTGGCTCGAGTTGATAGCCTGCTCGCTTTGGAACAGATCGATCGGCTGGAGGTTGAGCTCTCACCGCCCGATGAGATGTTCTTGTCACTTCAGCGTCGCACGCAGGAGTGGCAGCGCGGCGGCCCCCCGGCTCCACGCTCTCCTTGGCCGACTCCCAACTCGCGTCGTCCAGATCGTTAAGCAACACTCGATCAAGAAGGGGAGACTCATGTACATTGCGACTTAGCCCGAATGCTTGCGTGGGCGACGTGCTGGGGAAAGCGAAGGCAAACACCCCTCTGGCGGTAGCTTCTGGGATTCGCGATGCTCTGGGCTCTGCCAACCCACCAGATTGCGATAGGATAGCGGGGTGAACCTGATTTACCGCTCCATCCTCATAGGTACTGTTCGGCATGAAAGCTGCTTTTATTCAACACACAGGGCCTCCCGATGTGATTCAAATTGGCGACCTTCCTGATCCGCAAATCTCCCCTGAACAAGTACTGATTCGAAGCGAGGCGGCGGCGGTTAACCCCATTGACACCTACGTCCGCAGAGGCACGGTGGCCATGGATTTGCCAACGCCGTTCATACCAGGGTCCGATGTTGCAGGTACGGTCGTCCAGGTCGGCAGCAATGTGACTGGATTCCGGACGGGTGATCGTGTGTGGGCGACCAATCAGGGACTGCTTGGGCGGCAAGGAACGTTGTCGCAACTGGTCGCGGTAGATGCGAAGTGGGTCTATGAACTGCCCGATGGCGTGGAAGCTGCCGACGCAGCCGCATGTGCATTGACCGGCGTTACTGCGCATTTGGGATTGACCAGAGTTGGTGCCAAAGCCAACGAAACGATTCTGGTAATCGGCGCAAGCGGTGGTGTCGGTTCAATGGTGGTTCAAATGGCGAACGCACTAGGTTTGAAAGTCATTGGTACCGCCGGTGG
>SLFV01000533.1 GCA_007124075.1 Roseimaritima sp. | reverse complement strand
GTGCCCACTTGAGCAAGCAGGTTTATAACGCTTGGCAATGGATTTCCGCTGCGGATTTTCCCAACGTGAACATCGATTTGATCGCGGGCATGGTTGGCGAAACCTGCGAAAATTGGCGTAAAAACATCCGCAAAACAATCGAGTTGTCGCCCAGCAGTGTGACGATTTATCAGATGGAACTGCCGTTCAACACGGTTTACAGCCAGGACATTCTGGGCAACCGTATCGAAACGCCTGTGGCGGATTGGCCCCAAAAACGCGCCTGGGTCGATTACGCCTTTACCGAACTGGAAGCTGCTGGTTACAGCGTTTCCAGCGGGTACACGATGGTCAAAGACCCAACCAAAGTCAACTTTTCTTATCGCGACAATTTGTGGGCGGGAAGCGATTTGCTGGCAACAGGAATAGCCAGCTTTGGCCACGTTTCCGGAGTCCACTACCAGAATCTGGCGGAAATGGACGCGTATCAGCAAAGCATCGCCGCGGGCCAATTGCCGTTGGGCCGCGCGTTGGTTCCGACCAACCAACAGTTATTGATTCGACAATTGATCCTGCAGTTAAAACGCGGCTACCTGGACTTTGACGAACTGGACAACCGTTTCGGGGTCGATGTGGCGACCCAGTGGCAGGCGGTCTGGCGGCAATACCAAGAGGCTGGCTGGTTGGAATTGACCTCGCAAGGCGTTCGTTTGACTCGGCAAGGCCTGCTGCGTGTGGACGGGTTGTTACCGGAGTTCTTTGAACCCGAACTGCGTGGGGTCCGTTACACGTAAGCCGCGTACGTTCAGCGGCTTTCCCCTCAGGCGAGCCGCAGCCTCCATCATGCCCCCCGCCCGACCTTGCGCACTAGGAGTTAGACGGGAAAGGCCAGTGGTCTGTTCACGACGAGTATTGGGGCAGTGGAATTCGCCTGTTTTCTTCACTCACCTTTTGATACTCTTGACGAATTCCGCGTTCGATTTTGTTCGTGAATCAAAACGCGGGCCAAGTTTATCGTTTGCAGCAACCCGTCCAAACACGACAGTTCTTCCGGGGGGCGGCTCAAGCGTTTGCAAGTACGATGGCGAAATGGATGGTTCCCATTGATTCACGATGTCGATAACGATCACGGGCGACGTTGAACATGGGTGGTCGCACAGGATTTTTTAAAGTGGTTCGCGGGACCAGTAGGGAGACGGTTGACATGCGGTTAAAGCGACGTGAATTTGTCTTTGGGTTGGCAGCGGGTGCTGCGGGGACATCTCGATTGGCTGCCCAACAACCATCGCCCCAGACCCGCGAACCTGTGTTTCGTGTCAGCCGCGCGAACAGTGTTCCGGGTCCCGAGCAATCGCCGCTTGATCTTGCGTTAGATATGGCTCGGCAGGCCTTGGCGCACAGTCGTAGTTCGATCGACGATTATACCGCGGTGATCATCAAGCGCGAGCAGGTTTCGGGGAAGCTGAGCGAGCCTGAATACATGTTTGCCAAGATTCGGAATCGCAAAGTCATGGAGGGCCGACTGGCGGTTCCGTTCAGTGTTTACTTGCTGTTCCTAAAGCCCGCTGATGTCAAGGGGCGAGAGGTCGTTTACGTCGAGAACAAAAACGACGGCAAGCTGATTGCTCACGAAGGCGGCATGAAGGGAAGGTTTTTGCCAACCGTTCCGCTTTTGCCCACCGGCGTGTTGGCGATGCGTGGGCAGCGTTACCCGCTGACGGAGATCGGCATCGAGAACCTGATCGCCAAATTGATCGAGCGTGGGGAGACGGCTCGCCGTCATCCCGAAATCACGTGCGAATTCCGGCACAACGCCAAGCTGAAGGATCGCAAATGTACGATCATTCAATTGAATCAGCCCCGGAAGGTTTCCGAATTGGATTTCAGCGTCGCGCAGGTGTTTATTGATGACGAGCTGAATATTCCGATCCGGTACGTTGCCTACGACTGGCCTGCCCAGCCGGGCGGCCCAGGCCAGATTTTGGAGGAGTACACCTACCTGGACGTCAAAGTCAACGTTGGCCTGTCGGATACTGACTTCGACCGGAACAATCCCAAATACGGGTTTTAGGCGAGCGGCCGATGGAATGATCCCCAGACCGTTAAGCAACGGGTTGAGGATAATCCGAACTAGCGGTCTGGTCGCCGCTGAAAGCGGATCCAGACAAAACTGCTGTTGCCAGTTCCTGAATCCGGCAAGAACGCCTCTTCCATGCCGTTGCCATCGATGTCGTGTAGGAGGATCCGGTCGTCCATCGGATGGCCGTAGTCGATTTTCCGCAACACGTTCGCCTCGTGCCGCTCGCCAGTGAATTCGAAGTATACCAACGCGCCCCGCGGGCCTCGGCAGACCGGGGCCAGGATGCCGTCGCGCGTGCCGCCCAGACGTGCGGTTTTGACATTCCACACGCGATCGGGCTGGACGCCATCGACCAGAGGTACCTGGAGCGAGTATCGCCGCCAGTCGTCCGCAAAACGATACCAATGAACCTGCTCGGTGTTGAAGCCGCCGACAACAACATCTTTGCCATGGCCATCCCCGCTGAAATCCCCAAGATCAACATGCAGAGGATGGTCCAACGAATCATCAATGGTATGCCGTGTCCAAGTCTGGGTAACATCTGCGGGCGGCTGCAACCAAAACACGCCAGGGCGGGCCCCCGGGTTACGCGACTTGATGTTGCGGGCCGAAAAGACAATCTCGACGTCTCGGCCGTCACCGCTCAGGTCGACACGGCGCGCGGCCAGCCACCAGGCGCTTTCATGCACCACCATCACATGCTCGCTCCAATGCGTTGGTTCCAACGGGTCGTCGCCGTCCAAACGCAGCCAGTGAACCCCTCCGCGTCCCTTGGCATCACCTTCCCAGGTGAAGACCAGGTCACTGCGTCCGTCTCCGTCAATGTCGGTCACCAGGGAAGCCTGCAGCAACGGACGATCCTTGACGATCGCGGACGTGCGCCATGCCCCGCGCGGATCGTCGCCTTGGACGTGCAGATAGATCACCCCATTTTTCTGGTCCAGCGAGACGGCTTCCATTCGTCCGTCGCCGTTGAAATCCCCCAGGTCGTTGCCCTCGATCTCGCGCCGCGGGCTGTCAATCGTGTGGATCGTGTGGCGAGTCCAGTTCTGGGGTGTGTCCGCTTGTTCGTACCAGAACGTTTCGCCCCCTTTGCCGTTGGACATCAATAGGTCGACCCGCCCGTTACCGGTCAGGTCGGCCATTGCCAAGCCATCGCAGTCGTTACACGGCAGTCGGTGGAACTCGGCAATCGACACGTTCAACTCCGGTTCGCTGTCTTCGGACCGCTGTCCGTCGAATTCGGTGCCTTCGCCCGCTGGACTGTAGGCGACCGGAAGCAGTAACCAGATCGCTGTGGCCGCGAAAATAGGGCCGCCAACCGACTGGACCGCCAGCAGCAAGACGCTCCGAGTTCCCCGGCCCGCGACCGCGCATGTGTGACGAAGAAACGCGGCGAATGGGATCGGCGGCATCATGGCGACACTCCTGCCGTACACCGGCAAACAAAAGTTCCAAACACGGATTATGTACCAATTTCGCTCCATCATGCAACCATCAGGAGCCGGGCCCTATTTTCCCCCGCAATCCCCAACCGGGCGACATCCCCAGTCCCAACGCGACGATAGGTTGTAGCCGTGGGCTCGGGCTTTCGCTTGCTTTGGCGTGAGGCAACGGCTACAATGCTTCCCAGACTCCTCAAGCAAAGTCCGCTTTGCTCCTGCCCTCTGACCTGCTGTATTCCCGCCGATGCACGCCAGACGTCCATTATCGTGCGCCCTTATCCTACTTTGCTGGGCGGGTTTTCATTCTCACGGCGCGGTGGTCGGGGATGACTTTGAACGCGATGTGCTGCCGATCCTGAAATCGCATTGTGTTCGCTGTCATGGACCCGAGTTGCAGGAAAGCAATATCCGAATCGATACCCTCTCCACCGACCTGATCAACGACCGCGCCGCGACGGAGAACTGGCATGAAGTCCTGAACGCATTGGACTCGGGTGCGATGCCGCCCGAAGGGGAACCGCAACTTTCCGTTCAGCAACTCGAAGTGCTGACCACCTGGGTCTCTGCGAACGTCAAACAGGCAATCGACGCCCGACGCCGGACCGATGGTCGTGTCGTTATCCGACGGTTGAACCGCCGTGAGTATCAGAACACCATGCGGGACCTATTCGGTCTGGAAATGGATTACACTCGAGACCTGCCCCCCGATGCGATATCGTCGGACGGCTTTTTAAATGACGGCCGATCACTGCAGATGACGTCCTTGCAGTTGGAAATCTACCTGGCCACGGCCCGTCGGGCCCTGGAACGCGTGATCGTCAGCGGCGAGGCTCCGGAACCTTTCCACCACACGTTTACAGCAAGCAACGTTGGCAACTGGTTGGGAAATTTGGAAATTTCCAACCGTCTGGGACGACAGCAGCAGTTTCTTGCCAAGATGGTTGACGACTATCCCGACGATGGAGAATTCCTGGTACGGGTTCAGGTAACGGCCGATCTTAAGCCGAATGTCGGTTTCCCGCTGCTTGAGGTTTCGGTCGGCTATCGTCCCGATACGCAGATCCTGTTTCGCGAACTCGATATTGTGGAGCTCACTGACCCCGGTCCCCACTCGCTGGAATTTCGCGGTAGGCTAGAAAATTTTCCGCTGCCGGTAAGGGGACAGGGAAAGTATCCTGGCTTGGTTGTCCGTGTTCGGAATCTTTACGACGACCAGTCGCCCCGGCCCAAGGCACGGAAAACAGAGAAGAAAAAGAGTTACTATGAGGACGAATCGCACTTGCCGACGCTAACGATTGAATCGGTGGAGTTTCACGGCAACGCGTACCAACAATGGCCGCCCACGACGCACCGTCGCATTTTGTTTGAATCTCCTCGGATTGATCGCGAGGACCGCGGCTACATTGCCGAAGTGCTGGAACGATTTATGACACGGGCCTTTCGCCGTGCGATCGATGATTCCGAAGTGGCCGGAATGATCGAATTCTATGAATCCATTCGCCCTGAATTTCCCAGCTTTGAAGAAGCCGTGCGAGAGACCCTGGCGATGGTGCTCATCCAACCCGACTTTCTGTTTCGTATCGAACCGGCGGGGGATGAGAAGCGGTCGATCAACGATGTTGAACTGGCGACGCGGCTGGCTTACTTCCTGTGGAGCACCATGCCCGACAACCAGCTGCTGGAGTTTGCTTTTTCAGAAACGCTTCGTCGGCCCGAGACCTTGGTTTCCGAAGTTGACCGATTGCTCGACGATCCCCGTTCGCAGCAGTTTGTGGAACAGTTTATCGATCAATGGCTGGGGCTGCAGGGCATCGACAACGTGGCCGTCAGCCGAGACCGCTTTCCGGGATTTGACGACTCGCTTAAACAACACATGTGTGGAGAAACACGCAGTCTGTTTGCGGAACTGCTCCGCGAGGATCTCAGTGCAATCCATCTGCTCCATTCGGATTTCACCATGCTGAACGAACCGCTGGCAAAGCATTACGGGATCGACGGCGTCTACGGTCAGTCGTTCCAGCGCGTTACGCTCGATCCGCAGGATCGCCGGGGTGGACTGCTTAGTCATGCGGGTATCCTGCTGAGCAATTCCACTGGGGCCGATTCGCATCCGGTGCGACGTGCGGTTTGGATTCGTGATCGACTGCTGAACGATCCTCCTGCCCCACCGCCTCCGAATGTCCCCTCGCTGGAAGAAGCAGACCCCAAGTTTCATGAACTTTCGGTTCGCGAACAATTGGAAATCCACCGTACGAACGAATCGTGCAACCGGTGCCACCGCAATATCGATCCCTGGGGGATCGCGTTGGAGAACTACGACGCGGTCGGAAACTGGCGGACCGAGATCACGCGGAAACAGGGAGGAAAGCCGCGGCAGATCGCGGTGAATGCAACCGACGTGCTGCCGGACGGGCATGAAGTGGCGGGGGCCGAAGCGTTGAAAATTCATCTTGCGAACGAACGTAGGCAAGACTTTGCAACATCCCTGGTCTCGCGGATGTTAACGTATGCATTAGGCCGGTCGTTGGAGCTGAGCGATCAGGAAGCGGTGAAAGATCTCAGCCGGCAGTTTGCAGCGGACGATTTTCGGCTGAAAAGCCTCATTCACAGGATTGCCGCGAGTGAGATTTTTCAGACAAAGTAATTCACTGACCGATAGATTGGGGACATGGACATGGCAGGAAAATCTTGGCACTTGGATCGACGCACATTCTTGATGGGCACCGGCGTTTCGCTGGGGCTTCCCTGGATGGAGTGCATGGCCAACGATCAGTCGATCAATGCGGTCAGCCCGCCGCGCCGAATGTGCGCGATGTATTTCGGCTTCGGTGTCGGTCTGCCCAAAGAGGACAGTGAACACGCGCAATGGCGTTGGTTTCCCAACGGTGAGGGCCGTGATTTTGAATTCACCGAAACGCTGCGTCCGCTCGATGCCCATCGCGACAAATTGACCGTTCTCGGCGGATTGTCGCATCCCAACGGCAGAAAAATGGGTGGTCATGACACCGGAGATACCTTTCTGACTGGTGCCTTCCTGAATAACAAGTTCCTGCAAAACACGATCTCGGTTGATCAGGTCGCCGCAGAAACCTTCGCAGATCGGACCCGCTTCGCGTCCCTGGTGCTTTCGACAGACGGTGGTGTCGGGGAACCG
>SLFV01000493.1 GCA_007124075.1 Roseimaritima sp. | reverse complement strand
GTCGGGATCCGTAACTAATCGTTGCAATTGTTGGCAGACCTCCTACGGTTTGGTCGCTTGGCAAACGGCGGAAGGTTCGCCCAACAGCGGCTGAAAGATTTCGGGGCGTCCGTTGGCGATCACCGGACGGCCTGCCGCCATCGCTTCCAGTCCCGCCATCGCGACAATTCCTTGCCCGAACTGTTCGAAGACCAAATCAGATTGCTGGTATTGACGCCAAACTTCCGCCTGAGACATTTCGTTATGCCACCGTGTCCAGTCAGCCAGCCCTTCGGTAGCAAGCAAATCGATTGTCTGTCGCACATGTCGGCCTTTGCGCACCAACTGAATATCCAGGCGGCTGCCCCCTTGGCGACGGTACAACCCCAGGCCTCGCACCATGATATCGGTCCCTTTGTAATCCAGAGGCGAATCACCGCGTAGCATTGGATATTGCCAGGTTAGGCGTGTGGCGCAAAAAGTTCGCAGCATCTCGTTGCAGGGGACGGGAGTGTAAGGAATTGCGTGGACATCGGCCATTAGGAAAAACAGTCTCCGAGCATCTTCGATTTGCAAACCGTCCAAAATCGCATCATTGCTTGGAATCAAACCGCGTTGAAAGTGAAACACCAATTGACAGTGCCGGACCCCGTGGCGTTGCCGATGCAGGATTCGCTTCCATAACCACGTGCCCCACACTTGCTTCAGCGGATTGCGAGTCGTCATGTCGGCCAGCACGCGTTGTCCGCTGCTTGGATCGCAGTAATAGCTAAGATCGCTACCGGTTAATAACGCGACACACGGGCAGGACATTTCCCCCGCCATGCTGACGCCTAGATCGTTCAGAATCACCAAGTCACAACTTCGCAGCAGTCGCACTGCTCGGCTGCGAGCCATGCCGCCAGTCACAAAATCGCTGGGCTGTGGCAACAACACTTCCTGAATCCAGGGTGGATAGGGGACCTCAACATCGGAATAACGATGCTCGGGGCGATGCAACGACTCGGGCCGATGGACAATAAACAAGACCTCATGCCCCAACCGGGCAAAAGCGCGAGCCAGCATGAAGGGAAAATTATTCGTGTTACCCAGAAAACCAATCTTCATGGCACCGCCACCACTGCGGGAGTTGCGGAGCGAAGGTACTGCATTGCGGCTGGACCAACATTGGCGATAAGGTCCAGCACCGTCACGGCTGATGTAAAGCTTCCCCAGGGCTGAGGATAGGAGGGGTAATCGTAGGTTTTGTATTCCAAGGCGATCGCAGCCTCGCGAAACAACTGTTCGTCCAAATAGTCTTTGGCGACCGGCCCCGACAGGTAGCGGGTCGCACCCACTTTGGTCAGCAAGTTCAGCAGTCGCTGCGTCTTCGCACCTGTGGCCCCCAAATCTCGAGAATCGACCAGTGGCGTCTTGATCTGCAGATAGTCGCAAACCCCCTCGGTCAAACGGCGATTGAGTTGACTAAGGTATCGCGGCGCATCTACCACGCCTGCTTGCCATATTTCCAACGCTTCGGTGCGATAGGGACAGGGAGAAAAGCTGTCCGACAGCACGGCATGGTGGGTGTTTCGCCACGATTTACCCGTGTCCGATATCAGGACCTGGTCAATCAACAACGGTCCCTTGGCTGTGACCGGGACCGTTAACCACCGTAAACCATGTCGTGTTTTGACGCGATTGCGTTTTCGCCAATCAGGACGCTGCGAAAACGGGACGTCATCCAGCAGAATAAATAGATCGACGCTGGCAATAAAATCAAAGTAACCGCGCCACGGGATATAGCTACTTTGCACGATCCCTACTCGCATGGTCGGTCACCCTATTCACGATCTTTGAATTCTTGCACCATATCGGCGTAACTGCGTCCCTGGGTAGGCCAGCGGGTCTGGGCCCAATCGGGGCACTGGCCGCAGAAGGAATGATTGGCAAATTGATTGTCCAGATGCGCCTGACGGAGTTGCTGGTACTTTTCACCACGCCACGTTTCCGCGATGCTGGTTTCGCGAAAATCGCCGATCACCGAACCCTGCACCCAGTCGACGGGACAAAACGCCAGAAGACCACGCGGGTTTAACGTGATTCGTTCCCAGGGGTACAAACAGGGACGACGGGCAGGAGCCGAGGTCTTTTCGCGAATCTCATCAGCCAGATTCACCAGGGCGCCTGCATTGGAATGCAGGCGCCGCACGATCACGTAGTCGGCACCATTGTCCTTCCAGAATTTTTCGAACGCATCCGTTTCGTGCTGGTTTGCCGGTTGTTCGATGTAGCTCACCACGATCTTGGTGTGGCAACCGGGGGCTTTGGAAAGTTGTAGTAGGCGAAGCACATTTTCGCGAGTTTGATTCAAATCGCCGTTGACGCGGATTTTGGCGTAGACCTCGGGGGTAAACGCGTCGATGCTGATATCCACCACGTGCAGACCGGTGGCCATTAACTTTTCCAGACGATTCCCCTTGTGCAACGTTCCGTTGGTCGTGATCGTCACGGTGGTGCCGGAATGCTGTACAGCGTAGGAGAGCATGTCAAAGATTCGCGGATGAATCAGGGGCTCGCCTTCGCCCGTATACCGAATGTACTGACACCGCTCCTTTCCGGCACTGGCAATTTCATCAATCGCTTTGGCGTTCAAATCGGGGTCCAGGGTGCGGCCCGCGTACAGATCCGATTTTTTAAACGTTGGGTGAGCGCAATGCACACACGCCAGGTTGCACAGTTCCGTCGAATCGATAATCACTTGCGAGGGAAAATCCGCCGACAGTCGGCCCCCGAAACCGTACACGGGCAGGGGCTGCGCCGCGGACCGGGGCCTGACATTGCCAGCCTCTGCGGAGGTTTGATGGGTCATTGAGCGAACCTGTGTAAAATATCAATAAAATGATCGCACACGTATGCTGCGTCGGCGATCGTCATGGACGAACTGATGGGTAGTGTCAAGATCCGTTGGCCCACAAACTCTGTCTCCGGCAGCGATTGCTGTCCAAGCGTGCGTTGGTAAAACGGCATTTGATGCAAGGGGGCATAGTGAATCGTAGCCCCAATGTTGCGTTGCCGTAATTCCCATACGAACTGATCACGCGAAATCTTCAGATGTTCCAGCGGCAACAACACCGACAACAGGTGCAACGCGTGCTGCGGTGCGTCGCTGTCGCGTTGCCAAACCAGCGGTGGTACGATGTCCCGCAGTCTATCTTGGTAGTACGCTGCGACCTCGCGTCTAGTTTGCTGTAAGACCGCGAACCGTTGCAGTTGCACGCGTCCCAAAGCGGCCTGCAGGTCGGTGTAGCTTGCCTTAAATCCCAGTTCCAGCGAAGGTGTCGTCATAACGGTAGAGTGATTCGCGAAACGTTTCCAGGCATCCGCCGTTTGACCATGTTGTCGTAGAACACGTAAACGTTCTGCAAAAACACGGTCGTTGACGCTCACTGCGCCTCCATCGGCGGTGGAAAGGTTTTTATTCGCATAAAAACTAAAGCACGTCGGCCGGCCTGAACTGCCGACGGTAGTGCCATCTGGGTAATCCGCCCCGAATGCGTGCGCCGCGTCTTCGACCAGGGTAATGCTAGGTGGCAGCACATCCAAAATAGGTTGCATCTCCGCAGCCCATCCCCCAAAATGGACATAGACGACAGCTTTGGTTTGCGGAGTCAGCTTGGCTGCGATACTGGCAGGACTAGCGCACCAGCTCTCGCGATCAATGTCACAAAAGACCACGCGAGCCCCTCGGTATAAAGCGGCGTTAGCGGTGCTGCACCAGGTTAGGCTGGGGCAGATGACCTCATCGTCTGGACCGATTTCCAGCGCGGTCAGGCAGAGATGCAGGGCGGCGGTACAGGATTGCAGCAGTACCACTTCAGGCACTTGCAACGCGCTTGCCAGTTCGGATTCAAACGCCTGAACCTCCGGCCCCATGCCAACCCACCCGGTCCGCAACACCCGGCTGACGGCATCGATTTCCTGGTCGGTGAAATTGGGACGGCCAAAAGGCAGATAGTCTGGACGGATTTCCAAGGCGAAACTCGATCGGTAGCAATCGACCGCAGTGCCAGGGCGTGCGGTTTTTTTCCAAAAAAAGCGGGGGACCGCGGTTATTCGCGGTGGATCGTTACGATCCACCGCGCGGCGACCGTCGACGGTGTTACCCCTATATTAAACGAACGTATATTTTGTGTCACCCGTAGCACTGGTATCTCCCCGCTCTTGCGCGCCGATTCGTCGGCCACGACCGAGTCTGAGCATTCCTGTTTGAAAGCTGAGCCATTGCAGCGTTGGGGGGGGGCGAGGCCCGTTCTGCAAGTCCTGCCCTGGCCGATGCGGCTACACCACGTAAAATGAAGGCTCAAGCGGCTGAACTGGTTGGGAAAGCGGGCTGCCCCTTGGGGTACCCGGCTAAGGTAGAAAATTCGGGGCCCGGCAAGATTAAAACCTTTGGCAACGCCTACTGCACAGGGCTGGGTGATTTGGATTCGTCTTTGCCGCTCGCTTTACCGCCTTGCCTTTCTCCCGAGGTCGCCTCGGGGTGAGGCCAAGAGAAGAAAACAAATTATGTCCGAACGCGTTGATTGATTCATTGACCGCCAAAAACACGAAACTTCTTTCTTTTACAAGCTTTGCCTACCGGACCGCGGTTCACGGTGGCGTCCTGGAGGCCAGCGACTGATATGGATGCGGAACTTACGGAAGCCCAACGTCAAGCCGTCCTGCATGTCGACGGGCCGCTTTTAATTTTGGCCGGGCCTGGAAGCGGTAAAACAAGGGTTGTCACCCATCGCATCGCCAACCTACTGGAAATCGGTGTACCAGCGGATCAGATCGTGGCTTTGACGTTTACTAACAAAGCTGCAGATGAAATGCAGAAACGCGTACAGGCCCTCACGCCGGGGAAGCGTCCATGGATGGGGACGTTTCATCGCTTCTGTGCACGCTTGCTGCGTCGTTATGCATCGCTGGCTGGCCTTTCTGAAAACTATTCCATTTATGACACTTCGGACAGCCAGCAATCGCTGAAGCGAGCGATCGAAGCGGCAGAGGTTTCGCTGACACACACGTCTGCCGAACAGATCGCCAATTTTATCAGCCGTGCGAAAAACCGCTTGGTCACACCTGAAATGCTTGCGGGACAATCGCTGCGACACAATGAAGTCGTAGCCGGCAAGGTCTATCCGGTTTACCAGCGGCAGTTATTGACCGCCAATGCGGCCGACTTTGACGACTTGCTGCTGCACGTTGCCTGCATGCTTCGGGAAAACCCGGAATTGCGGGCGGATTTGGATCGTCGCTACAAGTACATTCTGGTCGACGAGTATCAGGACACCAATTTGGCCCAGTACGCCATTGTGCGGTCATTATCGATTGATCATCCCAACCTTTCGGTGACCGGCGACCCTGACCAGTCGATCTACGGCTGGCGTGGGGCGGATATCAATAACATCCTGGATTTCGAGAAAGACTATCCGCAAGTCACGACGGTTAAACTGGAAAAGAATTACCGCAGTACGCCCAACATTCTCCGTGCTGCGGATCAATTGATCCGTCATAATTCACGACGCAAAGTCAAACGTTTGTTCACCGACCATGCCGAGGGCGATCCGGTGGATTTGCGGTTATATGTCGATGGCTATCAGGAAGCCGACGATATTGCGGATCAAATAGCGTTGAGAATCACCGAACAGGGCTGTCAACCGCGAGATTTTGCGGTGTTCTGCCGCATGAACGCGTTGACTCGTTCGCTGGAGCACGCTTTTCGATCGCGCGGCGTCCCCTATCAGATTGTCAACGGCGTGGCTTTCTATCAGCGAAAAGAAATCAAGGATCTGCTGGCGTATTTGCACCTGCTGAACAACCCCGCGCACGATGTTGCTTTTCTGAGAATCGTCAATGTGCCGACACGGGGGATCGGTGCAAAAACGACTGCCCGTCTCCGCAATTTTGCCGATTACAACGGCATCCCTCTCCTGGCTGCGGCACGGCGGGTAGACGAAATTGGCGAATTGGCGGCCCGTTCGGCGACGAAAGTCAAACAATTTCTTTCGCTGTACGATCGGTTGGCGACCAAAGCCACCGCCAGCCTGGAAGATTTAAGCCGATACCTGCTGGAAGAGACCGGGTACCGCCAGCATTTAGAAAAATCGTCGGTTGCGGATCAAGACAACAGCGCGCTAGCCAATGTGGACGAATTCGTGACCGCCGCAGTCGAGTACGATCGGCAATTTGCCGACACCGGCACCCTGGAATCGTTTCTGGAGCAAATCGCCTTGGTCTCCGACACCGATGTTTGGGAAGACACCAACGATCGTGTGACGATCATGACCTTGCATGCTGCCAAGGGGCTGGAGTTTCCACACGTGTTTATCATCGCGGTCGAGGACGATTTGTTACCACATTATCGCAGCAAGGACGCCCCGCTGCAGATGGAGGAGGAAAGACGGTTGCTATTCGTGGGGATCACGCGGGCCCAGCGGCGTTTGCAGCTTAGTTTTTGCAATCGTCGTGCGGTGCGGGGCGAGATGCGATCGGTTGTCGGCAGTCCTTTTTTGATGGAGCTGCCGCGGGAGGAGATGCGATTTTCCGAGCCCGATCATTTCCAGTCGTTCCTAGACAACGACGAGGAGGAGGACCCGGGCTACCCGGATAGCTGGGATTTGCCGGAGCAACAGATTGATGCGGAGGATACGATTGATCTCGTGG
>SLFV01000494.1 GCA_007124075.1 Roseimaritima sp. | reverse complement strand
TTAAAGGACTTGGAGCCCGAACCGTTTGTGATGCTGGACGAGCCCCATTGTTTGTCCGACAACATCCTGTCGTTTTGCCGCCATCGCTCATTTCAGCCCGTTGTCGTTGGACGGACCAACCAGCTTTCGATGGTTCAGGAACTGGTCTCGCTGTCCCACGGGGTTTCCATGGTTCCCAAGATGGCTTCCCGGATTGACCGTTCCAAAACTCGGGTCTACCGCTCCCTCGCTGGCACGCCACCGACGCGAACCGTGGGACTCGTTTGGGATCCGTATCGTTTTCAAAGCCGCTTGACGCAAGCCTGCCGCAGGTCGCTGGCGGAATACAGTCAGAAGTATTTGCAGAAGGAAGCGGATGCTTAGGAACAGTTCGGCCGTGGCTTCGATCTGACCCAGACTTTTAAGCGATGACAAAGCATCAGAGAGATCGAACGGTATTCCCGGGAGACGCGCTTCCTGGGATCGTCAGCGGGTTGGCTTTCGGCTAAGCTACAATGGAGTTCGGCGAATGTCCGGGACGCTTTCCGGGTCCCGTCACGCAAATCGGAAGGTGTATGAATCTATCGCAACGTCAGCGACAGCCTGAATGGATGGATCAGCCGGATTTGGATCCTCAACTGCACGCCGCCGCGTTGCGAGGCTTGGAACGGATTCACCGCTGTGCCGGGACGGTGCGTCGTTTGTTCGGGCCCATCGCGGAGTTTGCATCTCGTCAGCCAGCCCAGCCTATGAAGGTGTTGGATATTGCCTGTGGGGGCGGTGCGGTTTCGGTGGGTTTAGCAAAACTGGCGGAAAAACATCAGATTCGTCTACAAATCGATGGCTGTGATCTCAGCGACGAAGCGTTGGCGTTTGCTAAGCAGCGATCCCAAAAGGCGGGGGTGTCGGTCAACTTCTTTCGGGCGGACGTGCTGTCGGTTGCTTTGCCCACGGGATACGATTGCATGGTCAGCTCCCTATTTTTTCATCATTTGGACGATCAAGACGTTGTCGCTCTGTTGTCTTCCATGCAACTTGCTGAGCCGAAATTGATAGTCGTCAGTGACCTGTTGCGCTCGCGGGTCGGTTATGCCTTGGCATGGACGGCATGTCGGGTCTTGACGACCAGTCGCGTTTGTCGATTTGACGGACCCGTGTCCGTTCAAGGATCGTTTTCGCTGGACGAAATCCTCGCCCTCGCTCACCGATCGGGATTGAATTCAGCCAGGATTCGGAAATGTTGGCCGGAACAATGGCTGTTAACCTGGGGAGCGGAATCGTGAGCGAAGCCATGCAGGCGACCATCTCCGCCGTCGATGCGACCGCAAGCCGTTGGGACGCAATTGTCATTGGAGCGGGCTTGGCTGGCAGCATCGCTGCCCGCGGTTTGGCTTTGGCGGGACAGCGTGTTTTGCTGATCGAAAAGAATCATTTCCCGCGGGATAAAGTGTGCGGTGCCTGCCTGAACGGAGATGCGTTGGCGGGGCTGGCGGCGGTTGGATTGCTTGGCGAAGTGAAAAAGCTGGGAGGGCACGCGCTGAACCGCTATCGTCTTCAGGTGGGGGCCAGGCACTTGCAGGTACCGCTGGATGCCGGGCACGCCGTTTCTCGCCGCGCCCTAGATGGCCTGTTGGTTCGCGCGGCGATTACTGCTGGGGTCCAGTATCTATCACCAGCGCAAGCTGCCGTTGCAGATGTGGACCCTGGCGATCGAAATCGCGTCGTACGATTGATCGGAACCGATTACTGCCTCCACGCATCAGTGGTCGTCGTTGCCGCGGGATTGGTCGGTCAACAGCGGATTGATGACGCGTCTTGTCAAACAGTCGCTGCGAATGATTCGCGAATTGGGCTGGGGATGCACGCTGCCCGATATCCGGCATTTTACCAACCAGGCACCATCTACATGGCGGTTTCCTCCGGAGGGTACGTTGGGTTAACCTGTACGGAAGGGGGCATCCTGAACATTGCGGCGGCGGTCGATCGCGACCTGCTGAAGCAGCATTCCGGGGCGGAGACGCTGGCGCTGATCTTGCAATCGGCGGGGATGCCAGCGGATGCGTCGATGTTCGATCATCCATGTCGGGGAACGGCCCCTTTGACTCGGCGCAGGCAGATGCTTGCATCACATCGGCTGTTTTTCATCGGAGACGCCGCCGGATACGTGGAACCTTTCACCGGGGAAGGCATGGCCTGGGCGGTCCGCGGCGCGCGCGCTGTGATCCCATTTGCCTTAGCGGCGATCGACGACTGGAATCCGAATCAGCCGCTTATCTGGACGCAGACCTGTCAGCAAATTATCGGGCGGCATCAATGGCTTTGCAGAGGGTTTGCAGGATTGTTGCGCCGGCCTCAACTGTGCTCCGTGGCAATTCGTGCTGCGATGACGATGCCAATGTTTGGCCGGGCCATTGTTCGTAAACTCAATCAGGTTACACACCATGAAGTGCTCGATCATCGGCCTGGGCACCGCATTGCCGTCTGAATGCATTTCCCAAGCCGACGCGTTGCGGCTATCAAGCGAAGTTATCTGCAGCACCGAGCGGCAACGACGCTGGATGCGGGTTCTGTTTCAACGCTCGGGGGTTCAGACACGATACACCGTCGTGCCGCTGGAAACAGGATACCTTTGGGCGAAATTGCAGCAGGATTCCGGCAGCAGCCCCAGCACCGCCGACCGGATGCAAATCTATCGGCGTCTCGCTCCGCCCCTGGCCGTGCGGGCGTGTCAGAATGCGATCTCCAATGCGGCCGTCGCCGCTGCTGAGATTACGCATTTGGTCTCCGTCTCGTGTACCGGGTTTGCGGCACCAGGAGTCGATTTTGAATTGATGCAGCAATTGGGATTATCACCCAACGTGCAGCGTGTCAACGTCGGCTTCATGGGGTGCCACGGAGTGATTAACGGGTTAAGGGCAGCGCAAGGGTTGGTCGCGGCCAACCCCAACGCAACGGTACTGATTTGCGCGGTGGAACTGTGCAGTTTGCATTACAGGATGGAATGGGATGATCAGGCGATCATGGGCAATGCGTTGTTTGCCGACGGAGCCGGGGCGGTCGTCCTGCGCGGAAAGCCAGCCGTTGCGATCAACCACAGGTTGTGTGAAACCCATTCGACCTGGATCGACGGCAGCCAATCACAGATGTCGTGGCATATCGGGGAACGCGGATTTGAAATGCGGTTATCGGGGGAGATTCCAAGTTCGATTATCCAGCATTTGCGTCCCACGATTCAGCGGTGGCTGGCAAAACACCAGCTAGAAATCGAACAGATTCGTGATTGGGTCGTCCATCCGGGCGGACCAAAGATTTTGGATGCGGTTGAAAAGTCGCTGGGCTTGGATGGTGAAGCGTTGATGATATCTCGCAAAGTGTTGCGGGAATGCGGCAACATGTCTTCGCCAACCGTTCTATTCATTCTGCAGCACCTGGGAGAAAACCTCAAACCTGCTCCGCGTGTGATGCTGGCGTTTGGCCCCGGTTTAACCATCGAAGCCGCATTGCTGAATTAGGAGCTTCCGTTCCGTATCGGCATGCTCGCCATCCCCTGGCAGATTCCGCCCGTCTGTCAGCGAAGCCTGGTTGTTTTCCGCAATCATGCACTTTGTGTACACCACAGCATGCCTACCGAAAACGCAGTCCTGGATAGGTCACCACACGTAAGCCGAACAGTTCCCATGCGAAGAAATGGGACTCACAGTTTCGGCAGATCTCGTTTCGGGCGTCGTTCCAGCATGCGTCGCTCGTCGTCTCGCGGCGTGTTGTTGTTGTTATTGTTGTTGTTACCGGCTCGTCGAGGCGGATCTAGATCGGTGTATTCCTCCACCCACTTCCAGCCGATTGGGACTTCCAGTTCCTTTTCAGCCAGCAGTGCCCACGGGGTCCCCGGGTGCTGCTGGACAACTTTGGTCAGCAATTCAGTGGCCTTGTTCGCCTCCCGCTCCCATTTGCTACCAACACTGATTTCCTCGTCCGGGACAAGCTTCCATGTGTTGTTTTTCGGGTCCTCGAAATTGATACCGCGCTTTGCTTTTGCCAACATTGCGTTGTATGTCTCGGTCCGTACTTTAAATGCGAGCACTCGGCCTAATGCCAAATCAAATCCGGCTTGCCAACGGAGACTAGATTCCTGATCGCGGGCCACTTCGCCCCGCGACAGTGTCTCGAACAGCATATTCAGACGCGGTTCCAATTTCGCTGCGTCCTGTTGAGCCGTTGTCAAATCCCCCACCAACGCTGCGTCGCTCCGTTTGACAAATCGCAATCGAGGACGGTCTAACCCTTCGACCCCTGGCATCGAAGCCGCGTTAATCAACGCACTACGTAGCGGACTTTGTTTTACCATCCGATCGTACTCCGCCATCGACACGTAGTCAGGCTGGTACGGGGCCATCGCCATCGGATCGAAGAAGTATTCTAACTTTGCGGAAAATGCCTCGACATCTTCTTTCTTGATTCTTCGCCCCGCGTCGCGATTAGGATGGACCGTGAAATAAATGCCACCCGTTTCGTAAGCCAAACGCGTCAAAGCGTAGGGACCAAAGCCACTATCCAACACCGGCTCTTCGCCAAAGCTGCCAGTGAAGCCAAGTTTGACCCGCTCCGGTCGGGCCGACTCCGGGCCCTGGTCAACCACGCCCCACTGTGGCGTTTGGTCGTACTTTGGATCAGGATCGATGTACTTGATCAAGCTGGTTTCACGACCGAAAGGTGCCGGGATGCCGATCACATGAACGGGAATCCCATTCTTGCGACAAATATCGATCGTCGGCTCCAAACCGGTTTCAAAATCGTCCCCACGTTCGTCGGAGACCACGACAAAGATCACGTTTCGTTGGGGCCCCAAGCCGACGCGGTGCCGTCGCATCGAACGGTATTCCTTCGCCGCTAAGTAGACCGCAGAAAAGACGTTTTCAATTCCCGTTTCATCAACAGCAATATTGTCAACGATCGACTTGATCTCGTCCAAGTCAGCGAGCGGTTTCTCCGTCAGCAGTTCGACGTTTTTGCCAAAACCGATCACACTGGTCACCAACGGCTCCTCCCTGGGGTCCTGCGTCCGAAAGGCTCGTCCGTCACGTTCTTTCACCAGTTGCAATTCTTCGTAAATGCGGTCAAACCGATCGCGAATCTCCTGGCGCTGCCGGATCAAGGAACCGCTTTGGTCAAAGAGCCACACCACCAGCGTGGGACGTTCCTCCATGGACTGCAGAATTTCCCAGGTAATTCGATCGATCGCTCCCGACGCACCCAAAGCCCCAACGCCCGACTGGCCACGCTTTTGTTTCAACCGATCCACCGGCGCGACAGCTTGCTGCAGCATCTCGCGGACGTTGACGGTCGCAACTTCATTCGTCTGGATATCGACCAACTGCGAAACCTCAGCGACTTCCGCAAACATTTCAGCCGACGCTTCCGCCATCTCGCTTTCCGCATCGGCAGCCGCACCGACCTTCGCTTCCGCGATGTCACTGAAGGTCAGCTCGTCGATAATTTCAATCTGCTCCTGCTGTAAATCAGGAGGCGAACTGGTCAACACAACCGCTTGCCGTTCCGATTCGACCAGAACGGGAACAAGCGCCAACCCCAACAGAATCGCCATATGCGTCAGCAAACTGGCAACAAACGCCATCGACTCGTCATTCAGCCACGCCCCGCCCTCTTCATCTTCGGAGTCTTCGTCGTACTCGTCCGCATCATCCTGATCGTCGAACGGCTCTTCCTGAAAATCATTCGTTCCGCCGTGCCCCAGCCCAGCACCGTCCAACGCTCCGGTATCCAAGTCTTCGCCCGAAGTCAGCTCTTCATCAGTGGCTGGGAAGCTATCAATTGACATCTACCAATCTCGTAGGCTGGAGTCAGTGAACGCGAAAATACAACGTTGGAAGGCCGATCTTCAATCCTTAGTCTGCTTTATTTCGCCTAAACTTGCAATCGTTTTTCACTGCGGTGCGAAAAACCGGATCAGCAACGTTTGGATGGAGGGCGATTCCCCTCTGTGGAACTGATGCAGCCACCATAAACCGGTCGTCACAGCGGGACAGACCGCTCGATTGACGGGCTGCTACAACGCGGATTAAGAAGATTTCGCCCTTCAATCTTCCTGATAAAGGACAATTTTGGCACGATTGTACCCATAATTTTGGGTTTATCGTGGGGAGGGCTGCGTGGAAGACATGATTGAATGCATTTCGACAGAGTCCAATGCTTTGTGGACTCGTCCAACGTCTAACTCTCTGTGGGGATTGTTTTGTCCCCATGGATGTTGTTCGTGCCTACATCACGGAAAAGTAGTTATCGACGGCAAAATCCATGTATTCATTTTTAAGCTGCACTTCGAAGCCATTGTAAAGGCAGTAGTTGCGAACTTGAAGCAACAAATCTCTAGGCTGGCAATTGCGGAATGGCCGGCCGCTGGGCAGATAGTGTTTTTTAATCAAATAATCAATCGGGGCGGGGTCGTGCGGGATTCGCATCACCTTGCACATGATTTCAAACAGTCGCCGGAAATCTTGTTCAGGAGGATTGGGAACCTCGATCTTGTAAGGAAAAAAAAAAAAAAAAGCATCGTCGACTAAGTCCTTGGGTTCCAAGTTGGTGCTAAAAATAACCAACTGATCAAACGGAACTTGGATTTTCTTGCCTGTGACTACGTTCAGGTAATCGTGCCTTTTTTCTAAGGGCACAATCCAGC
>SLFV01000039.1 GCA_007124075.1 Roseimaritima sp. | reverse complement strand
TCACTAACACGCGGTAACCTCGCCGTTTCAACGTCTCGCGGATGGCGTCCTGCAGGGCGGGCTTTGATTCGACCAACATGACCACCAAGCCTTCGCCCTCGTTGGTAGGGTCTTCATCTTCGGGGTATTCCAAGACCGTTTTTCCATCTGCGGTTACCCGTTGCCTCGGTCCTGCCTCCAAGCGTTGCATGACCTTTTTCAACTCCGCAACCATCTCGTTAGCGGATTGATATCGATTTTCGGGTGTCAGCTCCATGGCTTTGCTGCACAACTGCACAACGGGTGGAGGCAGGTCAGGTGCCACCTGGTGCAGCGGCGTGACCTGTTGAAACCGCGTCACGTTCAAACGTGCCAAACGATCACGGGTTTCCAGCAAGGCGGGCTCGCCACAGAGCATTTGATACATCATCGCTCCGGCAAAATAGACATCACTACGTGGATCGTCTTTCCGCACATTCGTGCCCCGTTCCAACGCCGCGTAATCGATCGCCCGCGCGTTGGGACAATCCGCAATCCGTTCCGGGTTGTTACGGTCAGCAAGTGCCGCCAAGCCAAAATCGACCAGTTTGGCCGTGCCGCTGGAACTGACCAACACATTGGACAACTTCATGTCGCGATGCGAGATCCCCATACTGGCGGCGTGTGCCAAGCCCATGGCAATGTCCAGCATTAACTTCAGCGTGGTCATCGGGGGAAGCGTCTTGCGGATTTTCATCAATTCTCGCAAAGTTTGCCCCTCGACAAATTCCATCGCCATGAACGGATTGTAAACGTCGGAATTGACTTCATAGACGCTGACAATATTGGGGTGCCGCAACTTCAGCCCCATTCGACCTTCGCGTAAAAACTGCTCCAACTGAGCGGCTTCGTCACGAAAGCGTTTTCGCAAGACCTTGACTGCAAAAACGTTCTGGCCGCTGGACTCGGCTTCTTTGGTGGTGAGATCGCCCAGTTTCTCGGCGCGATAGACACGCGCAAAGGTACCTGCCCCAATCAAGTACAAAACCTTATACTTGCCATAGAAATAGCCAACTCGATCGCCTCGCAGGATTTTCTCAGTCTGTAACGTCGTCAAAATGCCGCGTCTCTGCACTGCGCGGACGTAACCCTCAAGTGAATGCTCCGATTGCCCGAGATCTCGCAACGCTTGATCGACGGTCAAGCGGTCAGCCAAGCCGGTATCGACGATACGTTGCAAGAATTGATCGGGCGATGGGGTGCTCATCCGCAGAACTCGAAAACAGATTGAAGCTTAGACATTTACTTTATTGTAACCAGCATCTCACCTGCTAGAAGAACTAGCGAGTGCCTTCCGACCAGGGCGTCGCATTCGGGTTGCGATGCAAGCGGTACAAGCGTCAAATCCGCACTGGTTGCCTTACCCGCCTGAAGTTGCAATCATCGGGCCTACGCGGACCTCCTGACCGAGAACAAAATATGGCTAAAAAAACATCCAAGAAAATCAACCAACAGACCTTCGAAGTCGCCTTGAAACAGGTGGAAGCCACTGTTGATAAGCTGGAAAACCAGGACCTGGGACTGGAGGAAGCCTTAGACGCCTACGAAGCCGGAATTCAGGCCCTGAAGTTTTGCCAACTGCAATTACAGGCCGCTCAGCAGCGAATCGCGAAACTGTCTGGGTTTGATGCCGACGGTAACCCCCTGACGGAGCCTTTAGAGGATCGGCCCACGCTGCCCGAATCGGAAACAGAGGACTGGGATGCAATGGACCCGTTTTAAGGCGAGCGACAAAAACGTATCTACCTCACCCCGCACACGAACGGGCTCCCTGCGGTTTCTTACCGCTGCGGCGTGGCTTCGGGCAAACGTTGCTTCAGCCAGTCACTGAGAGAAAATGTCAACAACTCCGTACGGCGGTTCAGCTTGGCGTTTAGGCGTTCGGGCAGTTTGGCATTCTGCTTGGGCAGCCACTCATTCCGTAGCCAATACTCCAGACCGTCGCTCAGTACGGCAGTCGGATCACCATGCAGATGGCTGAGCCGTTGAAGCTGAAAGGCCACGATCTGCAGTTTGGCAGCGTCGATTGTCGGGTCAATCGTCACGGCGGGGGGGAAACGCGAGTAGTCCAGCCCCATGCCGATTGTCAATTCAGCTTGCAACTGGACTGACGCCGTAGCTTCCAGATGCACCGAGTATAACCTTACCCCTAGATTGTAGCGAGCCTGTCGAGCGAACAATTCCAGGTCCGCCTCCGCAGTTATGGACACCCGAATTTGTTGCTCCGCGGCGTCCCACTGAAGAATTCGTGTCGAAACATTGAACGGATGCTGTTGATTCAACTGGCTTAGTGCGACTTCCACCCATCGCCAGCGCCCATGATTGACGTCGCGATAACGGCGTTTCGTGCGAATGCGTCCCTGATCCGCCGACAGCTTGACTCCAGCGTACATCCGTTTTGTCTGGCCCCATTTGCTGGAATCGACATGTTTGTCGGGAACGTACCGGCGAATCAAATGATCAAGCAATTTCTCGGTAGCGGCAAAATGCTCCGCCGGCAATTGGCTCAGTGGGTCGTCGGGAGCCACTCGGATTAGCGGATGCGACACCTCAGGCTCACCGGTCTCGGTCTCGATTCGCACTGGCGGTTCACAAGCGAACCCCACTCCGAGGGTGAGCCAAAGCAACAGCCAGCAGGAACAAACAAACCGGATCAAAGCGGTAGCCCTCCTGCCCCGTCAAGGTCCAGCGGCGATGACATCTGGACTTGCCGCCGTTTGATATTGCTGAAAGTTCTGCCTGAACAGATCCGCCAGACGTGTAGAAGCAATCGCATAGCCCTGTTTGTCTTCCCAAGTATTTTCTGGCCACAGCAGTTCGCTGGGGACACCGGCACACTGCTGGGGCACTGCTAGCTGAAAGCGAGGATCGGTTTGAAAACTAGCCTGCTCCAAACTGCCATCATGGATCGCGTCAATGATCGCCCGCGTATGCTTCAGGTTCATTCGCTGCCCCATCCCGGGTCCGCCTCCCGTCCAGCCTGTGTTGACCAACCAGACGCGGACACCATGTCGTTGAATCTTTTCGGCCAACATCTCCGCATACTTTGTGGGATGCCAAACCAGAAACGCGGCCCCAAAACAAGCACTGAAGGTCGCCGTCGGCTCAGCAACCCCCATTTCGGTCCCGGCAACCTTGGCCGTGTAACCACTGATGAAGTGATACATTGCTTGAGCTGGGTTCAGACGACTAACCGGCGGCAGGACGCCAAAAGCATCACAGGTAAGAAAAATAATGTTCTTGGGATGTCCACCAATGCACGGGAGCTTCGATCGTTCAATGAATTCGATGGGGTAGGCGACTCGTGTGTTTTCTGTAACCGAGGCATCGTCGTAATTGACCACATGCGTGCCCGAATCGTAGACAACGTTTTCCAACACAGCCCCAAACCGGATTGCCTGATAGATTTCCGGCTCGTTTTCACTGCTAAGGTGAATGGCCTTCGCGTAGCACCCCCCTTCGATATTGAAGATACCTTCGTCCGACCAGCAATGCTCGTCATCACCGATTAGTTTCCGCTGGGGATCCGTCGACAGGGTGGTCTTGCCGGTCCCGGAAAGCCCAAAGAACAGACTGACATCGCCCTGGTTACCTTCATTGGCACTGCAGTGCATGCTGAGGACACCCTGTTTGGGCATCAAATAATTCATGACCGTGAAAACTCCCTTTTTCATTTCGCCAGCATACTGCGTCCCCAAAATCACCATCTCCCCGTCTTCGAAACTGACATCGATACTGGTTTTGCTGGTCATTTCCGAGGTATACGGGTTGGCTGGAAAACTACCCGCGTTAAGGATGACCAGATCGATTTTATCGAAGGACCGGGCCTCTGCCGCGGTCGGTCGAATCAACATGTTGTGCATGAACAACGCATGGTACGCACTTTCCGCGATCACGCGGACGCGAACCTGGTACTGGGGCGCCCAGCCAGCGAAACCGTCGCAGACAAATAACCGCGAGCGTGTGTTCAGATAATCGACCGCGCGTTGCCGGTTGATCGCGAAAGAGCGTTCGGTTAGGCGGATATTCACATCTCCCCACCAGATACTCCCCGTGGAGTCTGGATGGTCAACAATTCGCTTGTCCTTCGGGCTGCGACCGGTCTTGTCCCCGCTGCGGGTCGCAAGCGCGCCGCTAGCGGCGATCACCGCGTGATGGTCGACGATTGCATATTCGTATAACCTAGCCGGAGTGGCGTTATGAACGACCTCCGAAACATGCAGTCCATAGCTGCTTAAATCCATGACAAAACGGCCTCGTACAAGCGATAATTCGACGGGTTAGAAGTTATACTCAGGTGCAAGCCATTGGTTGCAACGCTTTTCGGTTCAAGTTACTCAGACGCTGGCAACCGCTTCCTTCCTTTCCGGTAGAATAGCGGCTATCCGCCGAAACATGAAGCCGTTGCCGAAATCCGGCTTCGGAGTCAGTGGGCGCGTATCGCGGGCATGACGCGGCGCATGAGTGTTGCAAAGGGAGCTAAAGTTTGAGGGACCTCGTGACCCTTTGGAGATCTCGATAAAACGTTTGGAACAACGAGCGGCCAGCAAGGGGCAGCCCCCTTTTTCAGCAGACCGCTGTTGGCCACTAACCCGTTATCCTCTTTGAACTCGTTCGCTGGAATTGCGCCAAGATGTATGATTTGACCAACGCCCCGGAAACCGATCCGACGCCGATCTATCGCCATCGCGATGCGTTGTACGCTAGCGACATGCTGATCGTCGCGCTCAAAGGCTTGGATTTGTTTTCGTTTCTGGCTCGGCAGCCTCAAAGCGTGGAAACGATCTGCAAGCACTTTCAGATTTTTCGGCGACCGACCGATGTGATGACCACTCTATTGGTCGCAAGTGGCTGGCTGCAACGACGCGGGGAGAGCCTTGAAGTGACCCGTCAGGCTCGCGAGTACTTGGTACAGGATTCCCCTTGGTTTATTGGCCCCTATTTTCCTCCGGTGGCAGACCGACCAATCGCATTGGATTTATTACAGTGCCTGAAAACCGATCAACCCGCCAAATTCAACAGCCGCAAAGATCACGAGGACTGGCACCGCGCCATGGAATCAGAGACATTTGCCAAGGAATTCACTGCGATGATGGATTGTCGTGGCGTCTTGCTGGCACAAGCGTTAGCGAAATCGCTGCCTTTGACCGGAAGGCGTAGGCTGTTGGATGTGGGGGGCGGGTCAGGCATTTTCGCTTGTACCATCTGTGCGCACCAGGATCAGTTGATGGCCACGGTTTTTGAAAAGTCTCCCGTGGATCAAATTGCCGCTGCGGCGATTGCGGATCGTGGATACCAACAGCGTGTGCAAACGATAGTGGGCGACATGTTTTTGGATCAATGGCCTGAGGGTCACGACCTGCATCTACTTTCCAATGTGGTCCATGACTGGGATGAAGCGGACGTTTGGAAACTTCTGAAAAAATCAGCGGAAAGCTTGACAGCAGGGGGACTGCTGGTGGTCCATGACACCTTTCTAAACGCCGACAAAACCGGGCCGCTGCATGTTGCGGAATACTCCGTACTGCTGATGCATGTGACGCAAGGCCGTTGTTACAGCGATGCCGAAATTACCGAAATCGCTAGGGAAGCGGGATTCGATTTTGTGCGTCAGGTACCATCCGCAGCCACCCGCAGCGGCTTGATTTTTTCGGCGAATGGCAGATAAATCGACTCGCTCGCTAGGCGTCAATCATTCGGAGAGGTAGCGTCACCGCTTGCCTCCTTGGCGGTCACCACGATGTTGGTGGCCAAATCTTCTTTGACCTGATCATGCAGCGGATCGGGACAGTGCTGTAATTCCGGGGAAAGGATCAGATCGACCAACGATCTTGGTATTTCCCCTAAATGAATAACGGGCTCGCCCGGCGAAGCTGCTGGCAGCGTTGTCATACCAATAACCACCGCGTCGCAAGGAGCGTAAAGCACATTCCGTTCGGCACCGAATAGGCTGTTGTTGGTCGCCAACGGCTGATCGCAGCGGACGACCTCTCCGGGAGCAACGTGGAATTCCAGAAAGCCCCCACGTTCGGCGCGGACCCACCGTGTTTTTTCGATCACCTGTTGCATCGGAGTAGGCTCAGGCGCTTCATCGGTCATGTTTTGCAAGGCTAGCACGTTGCGGATCCCTCGCATGGCGACCACCACGACTCGAGGTTCAACCTTCCAAACTTCCCCGGCTTCCAAGATGATTGTTGGCACCCCCTGACGCGTTGCCTCGCGCCTCAGCGATCCCAGGGGTCCATGGCTGTTAATCATCCATTGACAACCAAACGCCGCCCCCAGCTTTTTAATTGCGGGAATACTGAAGTCACCGCGAACGTTAGGAAAGTTCGTGCGTCGCACCGCAGCGGTGTGTAGATCGATTCCAAAATCACAACGTTTGACGATCTCCTGGAAAACGCGATGCGCCATCCTGGCCGCCAAACTGCCCTGGGCAGACCCCGGGAAACTGCGATTAAGGTCGCGTCGATCAGGCAAGTACCGGCTGTAGGTTTCAAAGCCATGCACGTTAACGACGGGTACCATGACCAGCCGCCCGCGAAGCAATCGAAAAGGGGGATCGCGAATAACATGCGTGATGGCTCCGGTACCGTTGATTTCATTTCCGTGTAATGCAGCCGTAATGAAAGCCGAAGGACCTGGCAAAGCACCGCGACGGACAAAAATAGGAATTTGGATCATCACGCCACTGTAGCTTTCCGAAATGGTCAGCCGGAATGATTGATCCGCTCCCGGAGCCACCAGTTGATCCAGGTTTTCAAGCGAACTGAGCGAAACGGGTGCCAAGCTCATTTCGCTGGACTCACCATTGAGGTTCGGGCTCGATCGAATCCGCCGGGCGATTGCCCTGATCGGATCGCCCGCTTCCCTGCAAACGACTGATAAGCTGAACCTTCATGTCCGAGCCACACGAAATCTGGCAACTAAGACGAACCCCTGGTGATTCAATTCCGCGAGCCTGCAGGGTTTGTCGCTCGGCAAGCGTCATTGCGGTGGGCTCGCCCCCAATGAACTGGACACGACACGTCGTGCAACGCGCCAGTCCACCGCAAGCGTGCAGTTGATCGGTCGCTGCTTCGTCGATCAGGGCATTGACCAGGCGTTTTCCAGCGGGGACCTCAAACGTACCAAATTCCTCGACAGTCAGTTGGGGCATGATTATTCCTGATGGTTAGATGCAGACTGATGGAAGACGACTGGCGTCTGCATCAATTTACGCCGACATGGCTTCTTTGCCCACCGGATGAAAAACACGAAAAGTCCCGTTCGGGACTACAAATCTCGCATCGATCGCTTTTTTTGCGCCCTAAGCTTCATCAGCTTTAGCGCTAGCAAACGAGGATCACGAGGAACAGAAGTTGTCTTTTTGCAACAGCACGTGCTGCCTAGAGACCACATCGGACCTCCCGCTCGCGTGGAAAAAAACAGCCGCAAACCCTTACACACCATAGACGTACATGCTTTTTACTGACACTTACCAAGGCTTCGGCACTGCGGATGCATTTCGACTGACCTCAGCGGTCGAGCACGAGTTTCAGCACCTAGGAGAGTCAGAAGAAATGGCAAAACGAATTAGCCGCAGCCTTCAGGACGATGCCTTTGACGCGGAAGAATCGATCTTGCGACGGAATCGGGTGATGGGGATTGACCTGGATGAGGATGAATTGGAGCTTGAAATATCTGACGACGCTGAAGACTTTGCCAGCGAAGATCAGGACGAATCGGAAACCCGTCATCGCGAGCCGACAAGTGATCCCACCGAAGATCCGGTCCGAATGTACTTGATGCAGATGGGGCAGATTCCACTGTTAACACGCGATCAGGAACTCGCATCGGCAAAGCAAATCGAAAAAACTCGCGAGCGCTTCCGCAACAGCATGCTAGCGACCGATTATCTTTTGCAAGCCGCCCTTCGCTTACTTGAACAGGTGCGGGACAAAAAGCTTCGGTTAGATCGTACGATCGAAGTAAGCGTCACCAACAAGAAGGAAAAGGTGGCGATCATGAAACGGATCGTTCCTAACGTCCAAACCCTACAGCATCTTCTTGGTCAAAACCGAAGCGATTACTTCACGGCAATCAACCGTCGGCTGCCCATGGGCAAACGTACCGCGGCCTGGCGTCGTCTGACGATCCGCCGCAACAAAGCCGTTCGCTTGGTCGAGGAAATGAACCTGCGGGCGGGGAAACTGCAACCAGTCTTTGATAAGCTGGAGAAAATTGGACAACGGATGACGGAGATTCGCGGGCTTCTGACGCACCAGGAGAGGTTGGGTGGTCCCGGAATGCCAGATGAACTCGAGCTGAAGGTCGAACTGCATCGGCTGATGCGGTTGACGCTGGAGGCTCCAGCGACATTGAATCGCCGGGTCGCGCGAACGAATGCGTTTCGCGAGGATTACGAAGCGGCCAAGCGGGTCCTCTCCGCCGGCAATTTGCGTTTAGTCGTCTCGATTGCAAAAAAGTATCGTAATCGCGGATTGTCATTCTTGGATTTGATCCAGGAAGGCAACACCGGATTGATGCGTGCGGTCGATAAATTCGAACATGCGCGTGGCTACAAGTTCAGCACTTACGCCACGTGGTGGATTCGGCAAGCGATTACCCGCGCGATTGCCGATCAAAGCCGCACGATTCGCGTTCCGGTACACATGATTGATACGATGAACCGCCTGCGTCAATTGACTCGGGACATCGTTCAAGAAATTGGTCGTGAGCCAACGGCCGAGGAGGTGTCCGAGCGCATGAACCTTTCGCTTGACGAAACACGTGTGATTCTCAAGATGAGCCGTGCACCATTGTCGCTTGATCAACCCGTAGGTGATCACGAGGAAAGCGCATTTGGAGAATTTTTGGAAGACCACCGGGATGACGACCCTTTGATGGAAGCAAATCGCGAAGCGTTGAAACTGCAGATCGATCGCGCAATGCAGACATTGAACTATCGCGAACGCGAAATCTTGCGTCTACGCTATGGATTGGCCGATGGATATACGTACACGCTGGAGGAAGTAGGACGAATCTTCCAAGTCACACGGGAACGAGTTCGACAGATTGAAAGCAAGGCGGTTCGGAAGCTTCAACAGCCCTACCGGGCAAAGTCGTTGGTCAGCTTTTTGGATGGTGCCGAACTTTCAACGATTGAAGGCAAGGAATCCGTTTAGTTGCCAGGGGGCATGCACTGCCGCAGTGCGCTAGCAACGTTGGTGTATGTTGCGTCGATTGCGCGGACCATACCCTCCAAGTCACGACCATCACCCGTGAAGGCCCGCGATTCTAACTCCGCGCACATACAACGCAACTGTTCGGCTTTGAAAAGCTCGCAATTACCCTTGAGCGTATGTGCGGCGCGGCGTAAGTCCCCACAATTGCCACTCCGTAGGGCCCCCTGCATTTGCCTCAGCAATTCAGGGGCCTCGTCCAGGAAAGCGTCGGCCAACTGCAGCAAAATGCTTGCCCGCCCATCAAATCGATCCAGCAGCGGCTGGATGTCCAGCACGGACGGTTCCGAGGGCGGGAAATTCCTGCCGGGAGTCAAAGCGCCTCCGAGGTCTGGGCTCGGCTCGGTCCGTTGTGGGGTCGTGGCAGCCGACGAATCGAATTCCGAGATGCCAGGCCCTGCTGCGGCGGACGCGACATCAGCGGTTCCGTCAGAAGGCGATACCTTGGACGAGGAACGGGAACTTTCGTGTTGACTTGAAAAGCGCGCCAGCACCGTCTGCAATCGCTGCGGATCGATCGGCTTGCTAATAAAATCATCCATGCCAGCATCGAGGCAAAGCTGGCGGTCATGTTGCATCGCGCGAGCGGTCATGGCCACGATGGGGGTATGAACGTCGGTGCCGATTTCGGCCCGACGGATGGCGGCCGTGGCTTCAAACCCATCCAGCTTGGGCATTTGTAAGTCCATCAAAACAAGATCAAACGAATCGGGCATCCAGATGGCGACAGCTTCAGATCCATCTTGCGCCAACGTCACATCGTGCCCCAACAACTGCAACCACTCGGTTGCAAATCGTTGATTCACAAATCCATCTTCCACTAGCAGAATTCGTAGGGGTCGGGCAGTGGGCGCTGCCATTTCCGAAGTTGATGGAAGGTCGGCCGCGGATTGGGGCTGACACAGCCTCGCGATCACCCCCCACAGTTCCCTGGGAATAAAAGGCCTTAGAAGATGCTGATCAATCCCCAGTCTACGACTGAGCTCGCTTTCCATTCCGTGGGTTACGGTATTCATGACGATGATCGGCAGTGCTTTGGCTTGTTCAACACTGCGAAGACGTTCAATGAGAGACTGTCCATCGATGTCGTCCATCATCCAGTTTAAAATCACAAAGGCAAAGTGCGTCCCTGTTGTCTGCTGCACCCGGATCGCATTAAGTGCTTGTTCCTGCGTGCCGGCGGCAAATGGCTTAAAACGCCAATGCTTCAACAACTCGATTAATACGTGGCGATTCGTGCAATCCTCATCAACGACCAAGACCCGATTACTCGGAAATTGCTCCAGCGGAAACCTAACATCGCCTTGCATCGATTCCGGCTGACCGACCCCCAGGGGTAAGCAGAAGCGAAACGTCGTTCCTTGACCAACAGCGCTTTCCACTCGGAGTTGCCCGCCCATAAGCTGGACCAGTTTCGCGGAGATCGTTAACCCCAAACCGGTACCACCAAACCGCCGAGACGTTGACGCATCGGCTTGGGTAAAGGCATCAAAGATTTGCTGCACCTCATCCGGCGAGATCCCAATCCCCGTGTCCCGGACAGAAACCTCCACCCAGACCAGATCTTTCAGCGTCGCCAGGGAATCTGGCAAGTCGCTTGCCTGGCTGGTGGAGCCAACCCGTTGCACATCGACAACCACCTCCCCTTGCTCTGTAAACTTGATCGCATTGCCGACCAGATTCACCACGACTTGACGCAGGCGAGTCGGATCACCAAACAGCTTGTCCGGGAGGTCGGGATCGATCCGAATCGCGAGATCCAAACCGCGGCCATCCGCCCGAACTCCCAAGACTTGGACTGCCGCGGCGATCGTCTCCGAGATTGAAAACGCTATTGTCTCCAACCGCATCCGTCCGGCTTCGATCTTTGAGAAATCAAGGATATCGTTCAGCAACTCCAGCAACGATTCGCCTGATTGATGAACCAGTTCAACGTAGTCGCGCTGCCGTTCATTCAAAGGCGTTTGAGCCAACAACTGCGTCATGCCCAGAATACCGTTGAGTGGTGTTCTGATTTCATGACTCATGTTTGCTAAAAATTCACTTTTAGCAAAGTTCGCAGCATTAGCAGCGTCCCGCGCTTCACGCAATTGTTGCTCGATCCTTTTTTGCGCAGTGATATCGCGTGACATCCCAAACGTTCCGACAATCTGGCCGCTGCCGTCACGGAGCGGCAATTTGGTGGTTGAACACCATGTATCGGGATCCTCGGACCACGTTTCTCGCTCCACACGATTAATGATCGGTTGGCCCGTTTCGATAATTCGCAATTCATCTTTGCGGATTCGGGCGGCCTGTTCGGCAGAGGTAAAGTCCGCATCGCTTTTTCCAATCGCGACTTTGGGGTCCGCAATTCCAAATTTTCGCGCAAGACCCACGCTGACCCTGCGAAATCGGCTGGCACGGTCCTTGAAATAAATCGCATCCGGCATGTTATTCAACAAGGCGTGTAGTAACGCCCGTTCTTCCTCCAGCAGTTTTTCAATTTCGAATCGTTTGGTGATGTCCCAGAACAAAAGTTGCACGCCGATCAGTTGGCCGTGGCTATCATACGCCGGGCTTTTGATGCGTTCGATCCAACAGTACTTTTGATCTCGCAGCGGGAGACGTTCGACGGAGTGCAAGATTTCTCTTGATTGCAGCACCCGTTGATCATCACGCACAAACTGCTGAGCGATTTCCGCCGGAAAAATCTCATCGTCCGTCTTCCCCAACACCTGCCCAGGTGCAAAACCATGCAGTTCCAAATAAAATCGATTGGTAAAGACCCGTTGTCCCTGCAGGTTTTTTACCACCAGGGCCAAGGGCAAACTGTCCAGCAAGCCGCGAAACATCTCCTGGTCTGACCAAGTTCTGGGAACACCGGAAGTCATTGGATAAACGAACCCGACGCATTGCCCAGCCGATTCCTGCATCAAAACCAGTTCCACCAGATTCAATGAATCCTTCGTGGGCAGTTGAAGCGAAAGAGTTTGATCCTTACCGAGCTGGCATTGTTGCAAAGCCGCCCTAATGACTCCCCAGTCGCTGGGACGCACCCAAGCCTGCCACCATGGCTGGGATGCCGTAGGTTGAAGATGCCAATCAGCGTAATGTAATAATCGCTGACACGCTGGGTTGAGATAGTACAGGTCATTCCCATCGGCCGACGCCAGCCACACCGCCTGCTGAAGATGGTCCAACAATACCCGTGGCAGCCCAGCCAACGCGGCACCGACAGTTGTGCAAGTTTCTGACATCGTGATCCGTGTGACGTCGTCAAATTAGAAAAGGTTTCAACCGGCCAATCCCCTCTTGGCCGAACGTAGCTTTCAGGTAACGCGATCGCGGCACGCGGTACGCTTAATCAGCGTTAATGCGTGCCCCGAATCATCCAATTCCGTCACGTCCATGAAACTGGTAATCATGCCCACACCGTGGCCATCCTCGTGAAAGATCGCCCGCTCGGCATCACCCAGCAATAAGTCGCGATCAAATCCGCGTCCTTGGTCAACAATTCGGCAACGAATCTCAGGGTCACTGACACTCACTTCGACCGTAAGTCGACGATCGCCGAAAACCGCATCGGCACGTCGTTCGCTAACCGATGGGGCTTCCTGTCCTGTGGCTAGGCACTCGCGAAGGTCGACCACAGCCGCCGCGTTCAGTTCCAGATTGCCGTGCAGCATGCCAAACATGATGGCATGGCCCAGCGAGGAACTGAACTGAATCAGTTCAGACTTGCGAAGCAGACGCATGCCCGCGATCATCTGCACAACCAAATCTACCAGTGGGGCGATCAAAAAGGGGTCACTGGGCAATCGAAAGCGAAAATCGTTGGAAATCAACGTGTCAATCAGGCGAGCGTAATTCTGGTCCGCCTGCAAAACCCCCAGGACGTCGCGGATCGTTGCTGGCAAAAGTGTTGATAACAGACTTTTGGGAACGTATGCCGACGCTCCGTTCCGCAAAGCTTGAACCGCCAATGTTTCACTGCCCCGCGCCGTAACCAGAATCGATGGCAACTGTGGAAATTCGGCCTGCAGTTGGTCGACCAACTCCATTCCATTCATGTCGGGCATTTCCAGATCGGTGACAACGACATCTGGCAGGTCCTGCCGCAATCGTGCCAATGCCTCGACACCATTGGCTGCAAGTTGCACCTGGTGACCACGCCCTTCCAGGATCAGACGAATTTCCAATGCTTGGGTTGGGCTATCTTCGACTAACAAAACGGTTGACATGGCCATGAACCTTAGCGCGACGGTTGCAGAAAACAGCGATGAGGAACCAGGGTTACGGATTCGTCGGTGGACCGCCCGATGGTAATTGCCGTTATTCTAGCACTTCAGTGGAGGCCGTGTGTGGAGTTTTCGTTCCCTCCATTGCGAACGAATCAGTACGGCTAACCCCGTGATCGTTAATCCAACGCCTACCAATAGCGCGGGAGTGATCGGTTCGGCGAACAGCAGCACGCCAGCGATCGCTGCCATCGCTACCTGAGAACCATTGATTAAATTCACCGCGACGACGGGTAGGGCTTTGAGACAGTAGGCCAGCGAGACGAACGCTAAGAGATTCGTCAGCCCAGCAATGGTCATCATGGCCCACTGTGTGCTGGTGACGGCCGAAATGATCGTTGTTTCCTGCCGACAGAACACTAGGATCCATAAGGCGAAGGTCCCGACGGAACCACTGAGAAACATCGCGACCCATGGGGAGACCCCTCTGTGCATCGTTTGCCGCATCACGGAGCCGAAGATTGCATAGGCGAACCCCGCTGCGGCAGCCCCGCCGCCACCCCAGAACAACAGGAAACCTCTCAGGCTGGACTCTCGCGGAGCCGTGGGCTTGCCCATACACAGGACGATGACCGCAGCAAGCAGCAGGCCAATGGCCACCAGCGACGCCCCTCGGATTGATTCCCCCAGTAGGAATCGCCCCAGAAATGCGCCTCCAATCAGCAAGACACCCAACGTAATTGGCACCGACGCTGCTAACCCAATGCTTCCCAAGGAGATCTGAAAGCCAACGTTCCCGATGACTTGTGCGATCAAGGCAATCAGCAGGAAGCGAGGTAATACACGAACGTTGGACACCAACGGTTGCTGGCGGCAGTACAGCCACAGCAGCAGCGGACCGAGAAGAATGACGGTCGGAATTGCTTTGACTGCCGCTACAAAAAACGGATCAATTTCCACGCATCGCCGTAATGCAATATTGGAACATGTATAAAAAATTGCAGCCGAAAAACCACACAGGCTGGCGTATACAAGTTCCAGCGATCGACCGGTATCCTTGAAGGACAAGCAGCACTATCCCCTTTGAGTGGTTTTAATTCAGCACAATCAGTTGTCCACCGAATGCAGCCTGTAGGTTCTGGCGTTCAAAGGTCTCGGATGCGGGCCCTTCTGCAATCACTGTCTGATTCAGCAGCAGCACGCGATCAAAATACTTCTCCACAGTCTGCAAATCATGGTGCACCACCATCGCCGCACAACCATGATCACGCAACTCCCTAAATGCGTTCATCATCATCTGTTCGGTCGCCGCATCAACCCCTGCGAGCGGTTCGTCCATGAGATACAGTCGCGCATTTTGCACCAAGGCACGGGCCAAAAAAACTCGCTGCTGCTGACCGCCCGATAGCTGACTGATCTGACGGTCGGCCAACTGCTCAATGCCAACTTTTTGCAACGCTTCGCGTGCAGCGTTCCGGTGCGATTTTTGCACCGGACGAAACCACCCAATTTGTGCGTACAACCCCATGCAGACAACTTCCAACGCGGTTATGGGAAAATCCCAGTCAACGCTTGTACGCTGCGGAATATAAGCGACTTGCCCGCCGCCTGGCTTCCGCTGATCCCCAAAAAAGCGAAAACTTCCTGATTCAAGCTTGACCAGACCCAAAGCCGCTTTCAGCAGCGTGCTTTTCCCAGCACCATTGGGACCGATAATCGCAGTTAACGTTCCTGAGGGAGTTCGAAACGAAATGTCGCGCAGCACGATTGTCGACTGATAGGCGACCGTCACCGCTTGGGCTTCCATCGCGTCTTGCTGCGAGTTGCGGATGGTCATTTCAAATTCATAGTGAGATTATCCAGTTCATTTGACAGGGCTGCCCCTCCCAAGGCTGTCGTGATCGTAACAACATTGGATCGCATCATTCCATGGTAGGTCTCTGCACCCGATCCGGCGGGCCCCAAACTGTCGCTGTACAGCGTATGATCTGCCGAAATCGATTTGCCGTACGCCTGAACGCCATCGACGATTGCCTGCACCTGCCGTTTAGACACGCTGGTTTCGAAAAAAACAGCCGGAACACTACGGAGGTGAACCATTTGGACTAACTGGTTGACGTCCGCGATTCCCGCTTCGCTGGCCGTCGACATTCCTTGAACACCGTAAACTTCGACCTCGTACCGACGTCCAAAGTACCGAAACGCATCATGAGCGGTGACCAATACGCGTTGCTCCGCAGCCACGGTCTGCAGTGAATCGTAAGCCCACGCGTCCAGCTTGCGAAGTCCCTCCGCATATTCCGCAGCCGAGCGGCGGAAAGCCGCCGCATGGTCGGGGAAATGAGCGGCTAATTCTTCCCCCAACCCAATCGCGCAGATCGCCCATAAGCTAGCATCCATCCAAATGTGAGGATCGGGGATATTTCCTTGACTGGCGATGATCGAGTGATTGCTCAGACTATCAGAGACCGCAAAGGTGCGATGCCCGATGGTCTTGCGTTTCTGGAGCACTTCGCCAAATTGACCTTCCAGCTGCAGTCCGTTGTATACCACCAGCGGACAATACAGCAGGTCGACCGCATCGCTACGCGTCGGCTGATAAAGGTGAGGATCCACTCCTGCAGGCATCAAAACACGGACCTCCAAACGATCACCAACGATCGTCCGTACCATATCACCTACCAGGCTGGTTGTGGCGATGATTTGGGGCTGAACCCGATTTGGCAGCCCAGCCCCATTAGGCCTGCCCGTGTTGCAGCCACTCAAGACGGCGAACAAGAGACAAATCAAAGGAACCGTTGTTGATCGGAGGTTGCCGAACCGACTATTCCACAAAGCGGTGTCACGACGCATACAATCGTTGCTCAAATCAATACTGCCAAAATACATTTTTTCCATGAGGCCGGAGCGTTTGACTGGACGGCCAAAGTTAGCCAACGCTAAGTTTAGTCAACTATAGAGTCTAGTTGCGGTTATGACCAGGGCCAGGGCCTGCAGTTTAGCAGCCAGAGTTTTTTAGCCGAAGCTAGCAGGCCATCTTTCAGTTGCGTGCTATACTTCAACGGACCAATCTGGCGAATTGCTTAGGAGTTTCGGGACGGAAATGGAGGAAACTGTCGTCCGCCGCTGCAGCAAAAAACCTCCAAGGGCGGACAGTTAGGCTTAGAAACGCTTTCGCCTGTGATCATAAGCCGCACGCATTAGCAAGGTTCTTCGATGGGACTGGTGTACTTCAAGCGGTACCGCATGGAGCTGGATTTCAGTGACTTGCCTCTCCCGACTCCACCACTGCCGGTAGGTTATGCACTGGAACCGTGGTCAGATGGATTGTGCAGGGATCACGCTACAGCAAAATTCAGCAGTTTCCAGAATGAAATGGATGCCAATGTTTTCCCATGCCTTGGACGACACGATGGTTGTCTACACCTGATGCGCGAAATCACGAAACGTCGGTCCTTCGTACCGGAGGCGACTTGGTTGATTCGATATCAGGCGCAGGGAAAACGGCTTCCAATCGCGACCATTCAGGGATTGCGACTGGAGGGCTGGGGGGCGGTTCAGAATCTAGGCGTCCATCCAGAACATCGTGGTCGCGGACTGGGTGCGATTTTGTTAGCCGAAGCAGCCGAAGGCTTCCGGCGCGCCGGTTTGTCCAGAATGCACTTAGAAGTCACCACCGATAATAACGGTGCAGTAAGACTTTACCGTCGACTGGGATTGCGACAGGCAAACACCCTATACAAAGCAGCAGAGGTGAGCGGGGTATGACTCCGCAAACCTTTTCTGTCACCCGCCTAAACAACAGGCTCAACCCCAAAGCCGTCACGATAAACCTTGCTTAGCAGTTTGTCGGCTTGGGTTTGGTTAACAAACGCGAATCGCTCGTCATCCCACTGCAATTTTTTTCCGGGCAGACGCGCAGCGATATTGCCCAGTTGAACGGTCTCCGAGAGTGGTCCCGCGTATTCGAAACCGGCTGTTGTTTTCTTCCCCTGGATGATCGCATCTACCCAATCGTGCCAATGATTGCGTGCTTCAACTTCGGGATACTGCAAAGCCGCAAACCGTTCGCCGGGGTACAGGCGGGGCATGCCGACGTGTGGTAGCACCATTGTCCCCAGCTGGCCGATCAACAGCGAACCGGAGGGAGGAAATTCGGTTCCCGCTGGCATTTGCGCCAAATCCAGGGGAGGTCGCAATCCGCCGTCGCGCCACACCAGTTTGATTTCATCGCCAGCGGTATACTTGGTACCGGGAAAGGTAAAAGTGACGGTTTGCGGTCCAGGCCAGACCTCGTCATTGGTGCCGGCGTGTTCGGCGATGACCCCGCTTGGCTGCCGGATCCCCAACGCCCCGAACACCGGGTCCAACAGATGGCACCCAAAATCGCCCAGCGCGCCAGAACCAAAGTCCTGCCAATCACGCCATTTGAACGGATGGTACACGTCCGCCGCAAAAGGCCGCTTGGGAGCCGCTCCCAACCAGAGATCCCAATTCACATTAGCAGGCACTTCAGCAGCAGGCGGACGATCGGTCCGTTGACAATATTGCCGGCCCTGCACTCGAACCCAAGAGTGGACTTCCTGGACCTTTCCGATCACCCCTTTCTGAATCAGTTGCACCGCACTTCGATATTCCTTCGCGGAATGAATTTGATTCCCCATCTGCGTGGTTAGATCTTGTTGCTGTGCCAAAAGACGCATCTGCCTAGACTCCCAAACCGTATGCGTTAGTGGTTTTTGGCAATAGATATGTTTGCCCATCCGCATCGCCTCCATCGCGACTGGTGCATGCATGTGATCGGGCGTCGATACGATCACCGCATCGATCCGTTGCCCTAAATCGGACAACATCTCTCGGTAGTCGGCAAAGTGCCGGACACCTGGGAAAGCATCATCCGCTTTGGCGAACCGCTGACTGTCGATATCGCAAAAACCCACAAACTTTACTGCCGGGTGACTGCCGACTCGCGAAAGGTCGCTCCAGCCCATGCCGTCAACACCTACGCAAGCAACCTGAAGCTGCGGAACTGGTGAGGTGGCTCGGACCATGCCAGGTACCGAGGCAACCGCAGCAACCCCTAGACTGGCCCGCTTCAAAAAATCTCGACGACCAACATGATGCGCACTTCTCATGACAACAAATCCCCAGAACGGAAGCCCGAATAACCCTGAGTAACTGCTCGTAAATAACTCCGGACTTTTCCTGACTCGCTCTGCTACGCGCCTCCCCCGCTGCTCGCTTCGCGGCCGGGGGGAAAAATTAATGGCGAAGTTATTCCCGAACCCTTCTGAATGGCAGTTTACACTAAATTATCAACCGGAGTGGACTTTCGATAAAGCGAACAAAAAAGTTCCTCTGGGGGAACTGTGTGCAACAGATTTTGCAGGCATTGCTCCAGAAACCTCGCACCGGGGCGGTCCCCGCCTTGCCACGAAAAGGTCACAAAAAAACCTTGCACATTTCCACAACGAAATGTGCAAGGTCGCAGACGGGCACGAGAAGCCTGTTCCACCGGCCATCAACTATTCCGCCGCAGGTGGCAGAACCACGGCGTCGATGACGTGAATCACGCCATTGCTGCACATAATGTCGGTCTTCACAATCTTGGCTCCGTTGACCATGGCTGCCCCATCAACCATATTGATCGTCAATGCCTGGCCTTGCAGGGTCTTCAACTCATCCTGTTGCAACACCTTCTCGGCAGGCATTTTCCCGGCTACCACGTGGTACTTCAGGATAGCTTGCAACTGTTCGAGAGCTTCTGGTTTCAACAAGCTTTCCACGGTACCCTTGGGCAACTTGCCGAAGGCAGCGTCAGTGGGCGCAAAGACTGTCAGCGGAGTCTCTCCCGACAACGCTTCCACCAAGCCTGCGGCCTTCACCGCAGCGACCAGTGTGTTGAACTGCCCCGCGGCAATTGCGGTCTCGGCGATCGTCTTTGGCTTTGCGGTTTCTTCGGCCTTGACGTTGGTTACAAACGTGCCGGTCAGCAACAAAGCCGCTACTGCAATACGTGCAAACATCTTCATTCTCCCAATTCCTACTTCAAGGATTTTTTCAAACTGCGGGACGAGAGAGTTCCTTATAACGCTCCGTTCCTCAGCGAACTGCGACAACTCATCCAGTTCGTCCGAAGTGTAGGAAACCTGACAACTGTCTTTATGAAAAAAAGATGCGGAAGCGCCCGTGGAACGGAAGTCCTGACTAGAAATTTCTGCAGGCCTGGCAGCACAAATGACGCCCCAACGATCGTTCTGAGGCGAGCAACTTATTCCGAAAGAGTCCTTGGTTATTTTGGCTAGGTGTGACCGAACGCTGGTCTACGCCTGGACAGTGGCTTCGATTAGCGGCGGAATCGGACACTCGAAAAGATCGGCAATCCCACGCAGCAATTCCGCCTCCCAGGTCGTCACAATCCCGTCGGCGCAAACGCACGCTGCGCAAGCCTCGATGACCTTGCCTCGCAAACGTTGGCTGCACTGAACAAGTTTGTTCACCGACGCATCAAGCTCCTTCAAAGTGTGGCGGTACTCGGGCGACCAAGGAATTGCCAGGCCAAGCTGGGCAACCGCCAATTGAAATGCATGTCGGCGCTGCTCAGGTTCCCGGTTGCCGACCGCCGCTAAGGTTCCCAGCAACACTGCGATCGGTTGGTGCAGTCGCTGCAAGCCATAGTAGCGAATGGGCCGCCGTGAGATTGGCTCGTAGAAGGGACGCAGGTGGCGACGAATGATCTGGAACAACGTCCATTCGAAAATGGAGAGCCGTTGATCAGCCCATACCAGTTGCTCAAAGGCCTGCCGAAACTGCTGGTATTGCGGGGCGGACATCTCTTTCAACGCAGGCAGGGTCAAGTCAACCAGAGGCAGACGCAAACCTTCAGCCAGTTGATCTGTTTGTTCGGCCAACTGAACGGTTAGTTTTGCGGTCGCCTTCCCCAAACGTTCTTCCAACTGTCGCAATTGCTCTTTCCGCACTGCTTCATCGCGTGACAACAGCAATGCGGAGACGACCGAGCGAGCGCCAAATGCTTCATGCGCGTGTTGAATCAACACCGGTTGCATGGTTCGCAGCAAGCGGTCAGCGTGGCGACGATGGTAATCTAATGGCTTACCAGCATGTTGGTATGCGTCGTGCGCAGCGGCGAAGGAGGCATGTTGCAGTTGAGCCGCGACGGCTGATGGCATCTGCCCCGCCGCAGCCCAGGACGTCGCCGCTGCAACCGGCCTATCCCTAGCGGGCCGACCGCCAGCATCAGGAAAGCGCCCATCCCATTGCGGATCGATTGCTAAGATTCGCTTTGCCAGTGGCGGATGCGTCGCCATCAGGCCCGAAAAGCCCTCGAAAACTCCTTGCGCAAAGAACATATGGCTGGCGATCCCAGCATTGGGATGGTTCAACCGTCCCGAACTGACGTGCGTACCGATTTGTTTCAACGCGTTTGCCAGCCCCGCCGGATTACGCGTAAATTGCACGGCTGAAGCATCAGCCAGGTATTCACGCTGGCGAGATACAGCAGCCTTGATCAATCCTCCAAGCAAGGAGCCTAAGGTACCGAGAACTAGAATCACCAGCCCCGTTACGAACAGCACCATGACCAGCCCGTTGCCCT
>SLFV01000388.1 GCA_007124075.1 Roseimaritima sp. | reverse complement strand
GCTCGGCACCTTCGACCCCGGAGAAAACGCTCAGCCAGTTACATTCGCCCGATGACCTTGTAGTTGATTTGGTTGCAGCGGAACCGTTGATCACTCAACCGCTGCATATCACGTTTGATTTTTTTGGGCGGATGTGGGTGACGCAGTACCGTCAGTATCCATTTCCTGCGGGTCTGAAAGTCATTCGTTACGACGAACACCTCCGCGCCGTATTTGATCAGACTCCTGCTCCACCGCCCCAGCATGTCCCCGGCCAGGACCGCGTGACCGTGCTGGAAGACACCACGGGTGACGGGATCTACGACCGTCATCGTGACGTCATTTCCGATTTAAATATCGCCACCAGTACTGCGGTGACTGTCGATGGAATTTGGGTTTTGAATCCGCCATACCTACTGTTTTACCCCGATCGTGATCGCGATGGCCTGCCCGATGGACCGCCGGAGGTGCATCTTTCCGGCTTTGGTCTGGAGGATACGCACGCAGTTGCCAACAGCCTGCGATGGGCGCCCGATGGTTGGTTGTACGGAGTCAATGGCAGCACGACCACGGCGGCGATTCGTGTCGAACGTTCGTCGGAACCTCAGCAGGTGACACGCTTTTTGGGGCAATGCGTCTGGCGTTACCACCCGGGTCAGCACCGCTTTGAAATTTTTGCGGAAGGGGGTGGCAACACATTCGGTTTGGAATGGGAGCAACAGGGTTTGGTTTTTTCCGGTACAAACCATGGTAAGACGCGCGGCATGTTTTACCCACAGGGGAGCTACGCAGTCAAATCCTGGGGTAAACACGGCCCGCTGACCAATCCATACGCGTTTGGATTTTTTCAGCACATGCAGAGCCAGGGGGATGAGCGTCGGTTTACGCAGTCGCTGGCGATTTACCAGGACGACCAATTGCCCTTGCGGTACCACGGTCAGGTGATTGCCATCAATCCGCTGCAACGGTTGGTCATTGGCAGCCAGTTAAACGATGACGGTTCGACCTTTGCGACTGTCGATTTTGAGCGCACGATCGATTCCCAAGACCGTTGGTTCCGCCCCGTAAACATCGCGGTGGGCCCCGACGGAGCGGTTTATCTGGCCGATTGGTATGACACGCGTCTGACCCACGTTGATCCTCGCGATACGTGGCACAAAACCAGCGGACGCATTTATCGCATCAAACCCAAGACGCCCCCAACCGCCGACGCGTTTGCTGATCTTTTGCCTTCACGCACACGATTCGACTTGTTCTCGCTGCCGACCGAAGCGTTGCTCCGACTGTTGGGGCATCCCAGTCGAACGCTTCGATTCTTGGTGATCGAGGTGTTGGTCGACCGTGTTGATTCGCAAGTGGAGGCGGAATTGGGGACGATATTGTCCAGCATCGATGATCCTCGGCGTCTGCCTGCGCTGTGGATTCTAAGCCGTCGCGGTTGGTTATCGGCAGAGCAACGTTTATCGCTGCTGCACCCTGACCAACCCGACCCAAATTTGCGACGCTGGATGGTTCGCTTGCTGGGCGATGCCGGGACCTGCAGCACGGTGGAAGCCGAAGCACTGTCGCGGTTGGCCGAAGAGGAGTCCGATCTACGAGTCCGTTCGCAACTGGCGTCCACCGCGCGCCGGTTGCCAGCGGAGGCCGGCCTAGCAATCGTCGATCGTTTGACCAAGGGCCCCCAAGTTACCCAGGATCCTCACCTGCCTTTACTGCTGTGGTGGGCGGTCGAAGGTCATTGCCAGGACGATGCGGCCACGGTCTTGCGTTGGCTGGTACAGCGTGATTGGTGGAATCGTCCTTGGAGCCAGGAGATATTACTGGAAAGGCTGATGCGGAGGTTTGCTGCGGCCGGTGAGCCGGGGGGTTACGCCAGTTGTACCGAATTGTTGCGGGCCGCGCCCGATGATCAAACCGCATCATTGTTATTGCGCGGGTTTGAGGAAGCCTTTGCCGGTCGGTCGGTGGATGGTTTGCCCGACGAACTGCGACAGGAGATCCGCCAATATTCACGGCGGTCGACCGATGGCGATTTGAATCTGCTGATTCGCCAGGGAGATACCGCGGCAATCAAGCAGGCGATTGATCAATTGAGCGACCAGCAAATACCGCTTTCAAAACGCGTGCAATTGATTGGAACGTTGGGGCAAACGAAACAAACTGCTGCGGTTGCAAAGCTGAAGCAACTGGTGCGAGCCGATCGATCGCAGGCCATTCAACGGGCTGCACTGGAGGGGCTGGCGCGATTCGACGATCCTCAGATCGCAGACACCGTCGTCGCGGCTTACCGATACGCATTTGACGACGGCAGCAACCTGCGAGAGATAGCGATTCGCACGCTCGCGGGACGGCGACTCTGGGCGAAAAAGCTGATCGCGGAAATTGACGCCGCGAGGATCGGACCGGAGCGGGTCGCTGTTGATGTCGTGGTGCAGATGCGGCTGCATGACGATGCGGAATTGAACGTCGCAATTAATCGCATTTGGGGGCAGGTTCGATCGACACCCAAGGAGAAACAGCAGGCGATCGAAAAGATTCATCGGTTGCTTGCTGTGGCGGGCGAGCAAGGCGACCTTGTTCGTGGCGGACAACTGTTTGGACAGCATTGTGGCAAATGCCACCGTCTCTTCGGTAAAGGGGGCAATGTCGGACCGGATCTGACGGGCTACGAACGCTCTAATCTGGACTTTCTGACCTTGGCGATCGTCGATCCTTCGGCGGCTATTCGTGAGGAATACACGACGTACCGCGTTGTCACCGATGACGGCCAAGTGCTGACCGGGTTGCTGGAAGAACAGACTCCGCAGACGATCACGCTCCGGACTGCCGAGGGGCAAGCGATGCAGTTTGATCGTGACGGAATCGAAACGCTTGCCGCATCCGCGGTTTCGCTGATGCCAGAAGATCTATTGACTGGCCTATCCGAGCAGCAGCTCTTGGATCTGTTCGCATACCTTCGCGACAAGGACGGGCCTCGCCAAACCCCTAGCCAACAGTAGCTTAGCCCCCTTTTGAAAAAGGGGGCTGGTTCTTCTTACCCGAACAGTCCCCTTTCCCAGCGAGCTGTTAAGGGGGAGACAGAAACATGCAATATTGATACAATACTGCTGAGGCTGGCGGTTATTTTGCACACGGCGTCGCGTTGGATTTTGCAAAGGAACAGCACTTACGGCCCACCGAAATGGTGCGGTGATGGCACGAGAGTACTAATGAGTTTATTCAGCGAAGACAAACCACTCAAAGTCTGCTTAATCAGTTTACATGGTTTGATACGTGCGCACGACCCACAGTTGGGCTTTGATGCCGACACGGGAGGACAGACCAAGTACGTGTTGGAGCTGGCAGCGGAACTGGGTCGTCAGCCGTCCGTGGGTAGCGTCGAACTGCTAACGCGACAGATCATCGATCCGAAAATCGACGACGATTACGCGAAGCTGGAGGAGCCGATCGGGGAGAACGTGAAGATCGTACGGATCCCATTTGGTCCCAAACGTTATTTAAGGAAGGAAGCGTTGTGGCCGTTTATCGAGATGTTTGTCGATCAGACGTTGGTACATTTTCGGCGGACTGGCCTGCCTGACATTATTCACGGCCACTATGCTGACGCGGGTCTGGCCGGTGCGACGCTGTCGCAATTGTTGCATATCCCGTTTATCTTTACGGGGCACTCCTTGGGGCGTGTCAAACGCGGACGGCTGCTCCCGGGTCGTGGCACGGAGGAAGCTTTGGACAAGCGATTTCGCTTTCCGCAACGGATCGAAGCCGAGGAAATTGCATTGGAAACCGCTTCGATGGTGGTGACCAGCACCAGTCAAGAAATTCAGCAGCAGTACGCGATCTACGACCATTACCAACCCGACCGTATGGAAGTCATTCCGCCGGGCGTGGACTTGGACCTTTTTTCGCCTCCCCAGCCGGGGCAGGTATCGCCGCGCTTTGCGGAGGAGTTGAAGCCGTTCCTGATGCAACCGGAACGTCCGATGATTTTGACGTTGGCGCGTCCTGATGAACGCAAGAATCTGGTCAAGCTGGTTGAGGTATACGGTCAGAGCACGCAGTTGCAAGAAATGGCAAACCTGGTTCTGATCTTGGGGACGCGCGACAACATGCGTGACCTGCCCAAGCCACAGGCCCGCGTGATCAAGGAGATCCTGTACACCATTGATCGGTACAACCTGTACGGCAAAGTCGCATATCCAAAAACGCACGTGCCCAGCGACATACCCGACCTGTATCGACTGGCGGTGTTACGACGTGGCGTCTTTATCAATCCCGCATTAACCGAGCCGTTTGGTTTAACGCTTCTGGAAGCGGGCGCGACAGGGCTACCTATCGTCGCCACCAATGACGGTGGCCCGCGTGATATTATTGCCAATTGTGAGAACGGGTTGCTGATTGATCCGCTGGACAGCGATTCGATCGAACATGCACTGCTACGGACCCTGACGGAAAGTCAGCAGTGGGAGGCTTGGTCGCAAGCTGGGATTGAGGGAACGCGAAAGCATTATTCGTGGCAGAATCATGCACGTCGGTATTTACGTGATTTGCAGGACATTTTAGAAAATTCGCCCCCCCCGGCGATCATGCAAGCCCAGTCATCGCGTCGGTTGCCTGAATTTGACCGGATCTTGATAACCGATTTGGACAACACCTTAACTGGCGACAATCAGGCCCTGGAGGAACTGGTCGCCCTACTGCGCGACAATGACCATATCGGCTTTGGCATCGCCACGGGCCGACGTTTGGACAGTGCGATGGCTTTGGTTAAAGATCTGGGTTTGCCCACGCCCGATTTACTGGATACCGATGCTGGGACGCAGTTGCACTACGGCGAAAAATTAAGGCTCGATCGCAGTTGGCGGCAGCAAATCGGGTTTGCCTGGCAACCCGATTCCATCCGCGAATTGCTTGATGCCGTGCCTGGTTTTTACCGGCAAGCGGAGGAGCATCAATCGGAATTCAAGATCAGCTACGAAATTGACCCACAAGTCGCCCCCAAGCTGAACCAAATTCGTAAAAAGCTTCGCGAGGCAGGTTTGCGTGCTAAGGTTGTTTTGTCGTTGGGCATGTATCTGGATGTGATCCCCGTTCGCGGCGGCAGTGATTTGACGCTGCGACATGTGTTGTGGAAATGGGGATTTTCCTCGGAAAATGTCTTGGTGGCGGGAGATTCCGGAAACGACATCGGGATGTTGTTAGGCAGGACGCTAGGGGTTGTCGTCTCCAATCACAGTCCGGAGTTGGAACGTTTGCGCGACCATCCCCGCATTTATTTCGCGTCCCAGCCCCACGCACGCGGCATCCTGGAAGGCATCGAGTACTACCAGTTTTTAGGCAACATTGTTATTCCCAATGACCGAATTGACCCCATCCCAAATGCAGTTTGAGGCTCAACTGAGCCTGTCTCGTTTGCTGCCGCGGATGGATCACGTTTGGAATTTGCACGAAGTTGATGTTGAACTTCGTAACGAATTCAATCTGCGTCTGCAGCAGCACTGGGAGGAACTGTTTGGTTTGCTGTTCCGGCTCTACGGCTCACGCTACGATTTCTTTTTTCATCTAGAGGAAATCCTGCGGACCGCCGTGATAGCCTGGGCCAAACGTCCCGCCGAACTGCGGACGGTCGACCGGCAACGCATCAACCAGCCTGACTGGTTTTTGTCAGAGAAGATGGTTGGCGGTGCTTTATACGTGGACCTTTTCAGTGAAAACCTGACACGACTGCGGGAGCAGATTGACTATTTTCAGCAGTTGGGTTTGACCTACCTGCATCTGATGCCGTTGTTCGCAGTACGTCCAGGCGATAATGACGGCGGATACGCGATCAGCAATTACCGCTCCGTCGATCCGCGTTTAGGGACGCTGGAAGATCTAAAGGCGCTGGCCGATGACTTGCGTGCAGCGGGAATTCGTTTGGTTTTAGATTTTGTCTTCAACCACACCGCCGACGATCACGACTGGGCACAGAACGCACAAGCGGGCGATTTGGAATACCAGCAGTACTATCACATTTTCCCTGACCGCAAGATTCCAGATCAATACGAACGAACGCTACGTGAAATTTTTCCGACCGTTCGCCGCGGTAACTTTACTTGGCACGATGGAATGCAGCGTTGGGTCTGGACCACGTTTAACAGCTTTCAGTGGGACCTCAATTATCACAATCCGGCGGTATTTCGGGCGATGGCCGAGGAGATGTTCTTTATCGCCGATACGGGGGTCGATATTCTGCGGCTTGATGCCGTCGCATTCATTTGGAAACAAATGGGAACCAGTTGCGAGAATCTGCACGAAGCCCATCTGTTGATCCAAGCCTTCAACCGTCTGGCACGGATCGCAACGCCTGGTCTGTTGTTCAAATCAGAAGCCATTGTCCATCCCGACGAGGTAGTGAAATACATCAGCACCAAGGAATGTCAGCTCTCCTACAATCCGACCCTGATGGCCCTCCTCTGGGAATCATTGGCAACGCGGGAAGTCAAGCTGCTGAATCGTTCGCTGAGCCATCGTCATCAGTTGCCGTCCAACACCGCCTGGGTGAATTATTTGCGTTGTCATGACGACATTGGCTGGACGTTCGATGATGCCGACGCCGCCGCCTTGGGAATCAATGCTTATGACCATCGTCAGTTTCTGAATCGCTTTTTCTCCGGTCAGTTTCGCGATTCGTTTGCCCGCGGCATTCCGTTTCAGGAGAACCTGTCAACCGGCGACATGCGGATCGCGGGAACGCTGGCATCGTTGGCGGGATTGGAACTGGCAATTGAACAAGAGGACGAACAAGCCAAAGAGTTGGCCGTGCGACGGATGCTGCTGCTGCAAGGCATTTCGCTGAGCGTTGGCGGCATCCCCCTGCTGTACCTTGGGGAGGAGTGGGGAATGTTAAATGACTATGATTTTGTGAAGGACCCCGCGAAAGCAGGCGACACGCGTTGGGTTCACCGCCCCAAAATGAAGTGGGAGTTTTTGGAAGGCATGCCCGATGACGTAGAAGTCGGCGGTGCTCCGATCCACCAACGGATCTTCCGGTCGCTGCGACGGATGATCCTGCAGCGTCAGGCAACTCCGGCATTTGGCGGGCAAACCATGCAACTGCTGAATTCCGAAAACCCGCATGTCCTTGGGTTCGTGCGTTCCCGCGACAGCCATCGCGTCATCGTGCTAGCCAATTTCTCAGAACAACCACAGCAAGTAGCCGGCAATGTGCTCCGAACTGCGGGGCTGGGACGATTCTTTTATGATTCGTTGACCGACCAAACCATTAGAACCAGCGCACCGGTGGCGCTGGAACCTTATCAATTGTGTTGGTTGGCGCGGGAGTAACTAACAGAATAATAGAGTAACCGTAATCAATGAACGGCGTTGAACACGAGCAGTGCGTCCTGGCGACCGACCTGGATGGGACCCTGATCCCGTTGCCCGATGAACCGGAAAATCAAACCGACTTGCGTCGACTGCAAGACGATTTGCAATCCGCCCGATTGCAGTTGGTGTTTGTGACCGGCCGCCACTTGGAATCAGTGCTCGCCGCGATTCCGCAGTATGAACTGCCGTTGCCGCAATGGATCATCTGTGATGTCGGCACGACATTGGTTGAAGTGGTTGCTGCGCAGGATGAGGGCCCAACGCCGGGAAGCCTTCAACCTTTTGCCCCATACCAGCAACACCTTCGACAACTGGTCGGTTCGTGGACCGTCGAACGTTTGTCCGAACGCTTGCAATCGATTTCGGGTCTGCGAAAACAAGAATTGGAGAAACAGGGACCGTTCAAGCTAAGTTACTACGCCGCTGCGGAGGACTTGCCCGCGTTGACCGCTCGCGTGGAGCAGCTTCTGTCCGTGGAGGGCCTGCCGTACCGTGTAATCGCCAGTATTGACCCATTCAACAACGACGGGCTGGTCGACCTGCTGCCGCACGGCGTTTCCAAGGCCTACGCTTTGCAGTGGTGGGCCCAGCTTCAGCGCATCCCGCAAACCGCCATTTTGTTTGCCGGAGATTCGGGAAACGACCTCGCTGCTTTGTGTGCGGGTTATCGCAGCATCATCGTTGCCAATGCCGCCAAATCGGTGATCGGGAAAGTCCAAACGCATCACCAGCAGCAAGGTTGGGGGGACCGACTGTTTGTCGCGACCCAGGCCGCCACCAGCGGCGTCCGCGAGGGGCTGCGACATTATTTGGGAAGCATTCAGCAGTAAGCATTGTGCGGGAACTAACTGTCCCTTCGAACCGTCTCTCCCGGCCCCGTCAAGCGGGAATCGCGGGGAGCGATCTACGAGACAGGGAGAGCAAACCCGCCAGTTCTTGGGTTGGCCTACTCGTCCTTAGGCCGGCCACGGAGCCGTTTGACCGTGCCACGGTGCCGTTTATCGGCCACTCGCATCCGTTTGCGAGCCAGCGAAACACGAGTAGGTTTTCGCAATTTCGGCGGATGTTGCACAGCCCGCAGCATCGCCTGCAACTTTTGACGACAATCGTCTATATTACGGCTCTGGTCACGGTGGCGGTTGCTACTGATCACCACTTCCCCATTTAGATTCACTCGGTTGCGATAGGCCCGCAGGAAGCGTTCTCGCCAGGCATGGCTGATCCGTGGTTGCTGACGGATCTGCCAGCGCAGCGTGACTTTGGAGTTCACTTTATTGACATTTTGTCCACCAGGACCGCTGCTTCGCGCAAACGAAACCCCCAACTCCGAGGCTGGAATGATCAAGCGATCGTTAACGTGCAAATTATCCATGGTTCGTCAGGGGAAACGTGCAAGGGTCCGTAACATCTGGGGGATCATCCTAGCGATTCTACTCGGGTGGGCCGGTGACAGACAGGACATCATGCGTGCGGGTTCGCTTGCGGCGGAGCCGCAGTCCCCGACGGTCTCGCTCGCAACGCGTCAGCAGGGCGCGGACTGGCCTTCGTTTTTGGGGCCGACCGACGACGGCAAGTCGTCGGAACAAGGCATCCAGACTGACTGGGCAAATGGTAAGTTAAAAACAGACTGGCATCTGCAGTTGGGGACCAGTTACGGGATCGGCAGCGTCAGTGGCGGTCGATACTTTCAGTTTGATCGGGTTGGTGATGCGGAGCGTTTGCAGTGTATCCATGCGGAGACGGGCCAGCCGCTGTGGTCGCAGCAGCAACCGGTTCAGTATGAGGACATGTATGGGTACAACAATGGCCCACGTAGCAGTCCTGCGATTGTAGGTTCGCGGGTTTACACCATGGGCGTGGCAGGTCAACTAACCTGTCGCAATCTGGAGGATGGTCAATTGGTCTGGACCGTCGATACCAATCAGACCTACGGGGTTGTGCAAAACTTTTTTGGAGTTGGTTGCTCACCCGTGGTGCATGATGATCTGGTGATCGTGATGGTTGGCGGCAGCCCCGAAGCGGACCAACAGATTCCGCCGGGCGCCCTGCAGCGGGTTTCGCCTAATCATTCGGCGGTCGTCGCCTTCGACGCTGCGACCGGAAAAGAGCGTTGGCGTGCAGGCAACTATCTGGCGAGTTACAGTACCCCGCGAATCGTGGAGCTTGATCGTCAGCCCGTGGCCCTGGTGTTCGTTCGCGAAGGTTTGGTCGCGATCCACGCACAAACGGGACGCGAGTTATGGTTTTTTCCTTTGCGTTCCCCACGCTTGGAAAGCGTCAATGCGGCCGTCCCCGTCGTGGATCGCAATCGTATCTTTCTATCGGAGTGTTATGACGTCGGCAGCGTTTTGCTGGAAGCGACGCTCACGGAAGCGCGGGTCGTTTGGCAGGACCCTCCACGCAGCCGCCAGCGAGCCTTTCGCGCCCACTGGGCGACGCCGGTTGTGGTCGACGGTCGGTTGTTTGGGTGCAGCGGCCGCAATCAGCCCGACAGTGACTTGCGCTGCGTAGACCTTCTGACCGGTCAAGTCAATTGGACCGATTGGCGACGGACACGCAGTTCGGTGCTGTTTATCGATGATCACTTGGTCGTGTTGGACGAAGACGGACGACTGCAACTAATTCAAGCCAATCGCGACCGTCTGGAAGTCATCACGGAACTGGATCTTGCGGTTCAGGCCGAAGATCGACCAGCGCTGTCATCACCATGCTGGGCGGCACCCATCGTCGCGCGGGGATTGTTGTATGTACGCGGCAGCGATCACGTGTTATGCATGGATCTGATCCCGCGAGCAGACGGCCGTTAGACCCTCCGACTGAAACCACCAGGACCATTCATGGAACGCGTGACCTGCCTTGATCATCCGTTAGTACAGCATCATCTATGCGAGGTGCGTGATCAAAACACCAAACCCGCTGCGTTCCGAGCTGCGGTCAGTCGCTTGGCGATGCTATTAGGGGTTTACGCGACCGCAGACATCTTCAGCCGACAGGTGACCGTGCAGACTCCCCTGGCCACGGCGGATGGTCGTCGGCTTGACGGTCGCGTCGGCATTGTCCCGATTTTGCGAGCTGGATTGGGGCTGGTTGACCCGGTCTTGCAATTACTGCCCGATGCGCAAGTGTGGCACTTGGGGCTGTATCGCAACGAACAGACGGCGGAACCTGTGTCTTATTACGACAAACTGCCGGAGGCGGGTCCGCCACACGTCGCATTGGTCTTGGATCCGATGCTGGCCACCGGCGGATCGGTTTCCTTAGTGATTGAACGTCTGACGCGGTGGGGAGTGGGCGATATCCGTGTCCTGAGCGTGATCGCGGCTCGGCCCGGCATCGACTTTGTGCTGCATCGACATAATAACATCAGGGTGTATGTTTGCGCAATCGATCCGCACTTGAATCAGCAGTCCTTCATTGTTCCGGGGCTTGGCGATGCAGGTGATCGTATTTTCGACACATCCCCAGCCTAGCACGACCTGCCGCTGGGCGGCCGAACCCACCAACACCACTGAGCCCGCACAAGCTGAACAGTTTTACAGGGCATTCCAGTCTTCCTAGCAGGACCAAGTAACCTTCATGCTGGCATCACGATTGATTTGTCTACTGGGACTGATTTCGTTCGTCGTGATCGCCTGGATGGTCAGTTCCGACCGTCGTCGGTTTCCCCTGCGCATTGTCGTCGCGGGGTTGTTGTTGCAGTTGGTGCTGGCGATGTTTGTGTTACAAACCACTGCTGGCCGCGCCCTATTTCAAACACTGGGCAGTCTGTTTGCGGCGGTGACCGATTGTGTTACGGCCGGTTCGGGGTTCTTGTTTGACACTAGTGGCAGTGGGCACCCGTTGGGTTCCGGTTTGCTGGTGACGTTTGCCTTCGGGGTTTTGCCAACCATCGTTTTCTTTTCCTCGCTGATGAGCATCCTGTACCACATAGGCGTGATACAACGCGTCGTTTGGCTCTTGGCGTGGGTGATGCGTCGCACTTTAGGAACCACGGGAGCCGAAACGCTGGCGGCGGCGGCAAATATTTTTGTAGGTCAAACCGAGGCTCCCTTAGTCGTCAAACCGTACATTGCCACGATGACTCGCAGCGAACTTAACGCGATGATGACTGGCGGTTTTGCAACCGTGACGGGAGCGTTGTTGGCCACCTACGGAAAAATGGGTGGTGTGGAAATTGGTCATCTGCTGACCGCGTCGGTCATCTCCGCGCCAGCGGCCTTGGTGATCGCCAAAGTCATGCTGCCCGAGAGCGAAGTTCCTGCCGATAGCGCGGAAATGAGTCTGGAGGCCGATTTCGGCAGCGTCAATCTGGTTGGCGCGGCCGTGCAAGGTGCCGCCGATGGCCTGCGACTGGCCGTCAACGTAGCGGCGATGTTAGTCGCATTCCTTGCTTTGATCGCACTGGCCGATCTGATTTTGTTGCAACTCAGTTCGCTGGTCGGGATGTCACACCCGCTGACCGTCGGCGCAATTTTGGGGGTGTTGTGTGCCCCGCTTGCGCTGTTGATGGGCATTCCTTGGGCCGAAGCGCACGCTGCGGGGGAGCTGATCGGAATCAAGACGGTGGCCAACGAGTTCATCGCCTACCAGCGGTTGGGCCAACTGGACGTGGGTCCGGAGGGTCAGGTTTCCTACCGCACTAAAATCATTTTGACTTACGCGCTGGCTGGTTTTTCCAACTTTGGCGCAATCGGAATTCAGGTCGGAGGCATCGGTGCGTTGGTGCCAGCGCGCCGCGATGACCTGGCACGCTTGGGGTTGCGAGCGATGTTCGGAGGGCTACTGGCCTGCTGCATGACCGGAGCGGTAGCGGGATTACTATTTAGCGAAATCGAATCCAGCAATATGGAATTGGAGGGCGTCATCGATCGGCCCGCTACAACTCAATAAAGTCCGCCGTGGTGCAACAACGCGTGTCCAATAAACTGAATCCCTACCAATCACCGGCACCCGTATCGCAAACGCCAGGCGTGTTTGGGGATCATGCGGTGCTGCGCGGCAAAGGGTTTTTGTACCGTGAAATCGAGCTTACCGGCCAATTCGATGGTCGTCTTCGATACAGCGGTTGGTGGTTCGTGCAACGAATTTACTTCAGCGATCGATTGCTCTGGCATCGGATAACCTGGATTTCGATCGCACGTCAGGTTGAATTTGAACTGCCCGCAACTGATGGTCGGTTGGTCCCGGTGACCTTGCGAATCGATTGCGACGCGCGATTGCTGTTCCGGCGTTTTCAATTAAGCGCTGGCGGAACCATCCTGTACGATGAAATTCACTGACAGCCCTCTGTAGGCAGGGCCTCGCTGAAAAATCGCAGCCAGTTTCCGTGAAAGATCGCCTGGATCTCCTGATCGCTAAAATCACGTTGTTGCATGATCTGAACCAAGCGTTGCACGTCGCGATACCGATTCAAATCAGACGGAGTCTGTTCGTTGCCGTAACCCCCGTCCAGATCGGTGCCGATACCGATGTTGCGGACCGATCCGCCAGCCAATTCCCGCACGTGTTCGACATGTTCTACCGCCCGCAGCAGGGTTGCTGTCGCGGCTGCACCCCCACGGACGAATCCATCTTGCAGCATGATCACGTCCAGTGCGACACCCAGCACACCATCGCGACCGATGACGGCACGGATTTGGTCGTCGCTAAATTGACGCTGCCAATTGCAAATGAATCGTGAATTCTGATGGCTGGCATGAATTCGGCCTTGAAAGTGTTCCAACACCTGCCAAAACGCAACGTCGGACAGATGTGTCACATCGATCGTGATCCCCAACGCTTCACAATTTCGTAGCAAGGGAATCGCGTCAAGCGCCAGGCCTGCTTCCGAACGGGTCCCGCCGCCGTAGCGATTCGTACCGTAATGCGTCAATCCTAACGCGCGGAGCCCAAGGGCGTGGAATTCGTATACCGTCTCGGGCGTCAACAGCGGATCTGCCCCTTCCATGGTCAAAATGAAACCCAGCGGCGTATTGTCGGGATCGGCTTGATAGCGTTGCCAGTGTTCCTGCAATTGCTCGGCCGTGAAAATTTGGGCCAGGTACCCCTCCTGCTGCATTGCTTTGTAGTAGGCGGCGTGGCCATGCGCCATCGCATAGCAAGCTTGCAGCGTCGTCCAGCCAAAGGGATCGTTGATCGGCTCCTCCCGCCGCGCCAGCATCGTTGTCAGGCAAACCGCCACGCCCGCCGAACGAAGCTCCGGAAAACTAAGTGTATTGGTGCCACGTCCCAGATCTCGCATTCCAAGCATTTGTTCCTGCGCGCGGATGTCGTCAACGCCCTGGCGCAGATCACGATTCCAATCCACGGCATTGAGAGCAAGGTCAAGGTGTGCATCGAAGATAAGCATCGAATCGTCAGACTCCAGAAAAACGAACGTGGGACGGCCGTGGCCGTCGCGGGCAGACAGCAGACACAGGCTCCGTTATACACACTTCTAACGCACTGCAGAAACGCCGACCGATGCGTGCAACGGGATCACGAGATACGTTGTCATAGAAACCGGCCGATTTTTGGTGGCTTGCAAAGAAAACTTCGTTAAACTGTCAAGGCCGTGGAAACGATTTTGTCGTGTTTACCTTTCTCTCTTTCGATTTTCATGCGGAGTCCAGCGATGGTCATGGCGACCAAGTCAGCACAATTGCGCGGGAGCAATCGAACCCGGCTTGTCCCCCCGAAAACCGCCGCAAAGCAGCACGGACGTGGCAAGATCCAACCCAGTCCCGTTCCCGCTGAACCGTTCACTTTAGAACAGGAATTATCGGTTTTCGGTCATTGGCGCAGCGCTCCGATTTGGGTGCCTCCCCAGGATTCCAGTCGGGCGATGGCTCGCTCGATGTTGGAAAATTCCCGGTTTCTGGAGTCCTTCGACGTCAAGTGGAAAGCCTTGACGGGTCGTTTTCGCAAGCAGTTTACTCAAGTGCGAGAAATCGAAATCGCCCAGGATTCCATTCGTCTACCGAAAGGCCGGTTGTATGTCACCGTGACCGAACAGGCTCAGTTTGACACGATCACCGACCCGATCCCCGCATGCGTGCAGGCACGCTTGGATGAATTTTTGCAAGGTCCAGGCAAACGGCCTGGCGTGCGCGTTTATTATCTGAAACCGCTGTGTATCGAGGTTGACGACCAGTTGATTTTTACCAGCGCGGACGAACTGCACGCCGCGATTAAGAAAATCCAGCGAGAAGTGACCCGTCACTACCATCGGCTTTGTTTGCCCCATTATCTGGTGAAGATGCTGTGCCACATCGTGGACGGATTGACCTCGCTTCCGCGCGGGGGGATGAAGTATTTCCTGGAACGCAAGAAACGGGCAATCGATGCGTACCATGCAAAGCTGGAACTGGAGCGTCGCAAGGCGGTGATGAAGGCGTTGCGGGCACGTGAGAAATGTCGATCCGACACTTGCACGTACGAGGAGTTATTGGCGGTGACCAATACCCCCGATCGCAGGGATGTTGTGCTACAGTATGCAAAGGAACATCAGCTCAACGTTCAACAATACAAAGATTTGACGATCGCGGCTGGCGGCGTCGTTTTGCCCTGGTTTGTAACTTTGTCGGCTGCCGCATCGGTAGCCGCTTCGGTAGCGGCCAAAATCAGTGTTTTGCTGGCTCCACCTGTCCTGGTTTGTGACCCCGTTTTTGTGGCGGAGATGCCTGGACAGTTGGGGACTGTACTGAAGATCGGTCATTTTGACGAAGTTGGCGGAGTGATGCATGTTGAAATCTAACATGCTCGACCGCCGCGTGATCAACCGTCCTGCGACCCGCAGGCCGGTCAACATTTCTCTGCCCTCCATCGATTCGCATTTCCCGCCTTCCAACGTATTTGCACGCAGGAGTACATCCCATGGCTCGGTCCTCCATTTCCCGTCGAACTCTCCTGCGTGGTGCGGGGGTTGCTGTGGCGTTGCCATGGCTGGAAGCAATGCCATCTGTCGCGGGCGTTGCGGCAAACGATAGCGGCATCCCGACTAGAATCGCATTCTTTTACGTGCCCAACGGTGTCCACATGCCCGCTTGGAAGCCAGAGGCGGAAGGGGCGCTGACGGAACTGCCTTCGATCCTGCACCCACTGGAGTCTGTCAAGGATCGTGTTGTCGTGATCAGCAATACCGCCGCGGCGCACTGCAAGGGGAAGGGCGGATCGCACGAACCGACCGGCGGTGGTTATTTGGTGGGGGACAAATGCAAACACTCCGAAGTTCCCGAAGTCGCTAATGCTTCGGTTGATCAGGTTGCCGCACGCGAGGTTGGCTGGAAAACGGCGGTCGATTCGTTGGCCTTGGGGATCGATCCAGGCAGCCGCGGCGATCACGGTTACAGCGGCACGTACATGTCTAACATTTCATGGCGAAACAAGACCACCCCGGCGGCGCTGGAATTGAATCCTCGGCACCTGTACGAACGGCTGTTCAACAGCCAGCCCCCTCGACGACCCGATTGGAATTCCGCAGCCAGCAAGCCTCAGCAGCAGCGACCCGCGACTCCCGCTAGCGGTGTGGTTGATCTGGTCCGCGAGCAGGCTCAGGATTTGCAGCGACAATTGGGATATCAGGACCGGCAGAAGTTACAGGATTACTTGGAGGGGCTCCGGTCGGTCGAGCGGAGGATCGCGCAATCGGAAAGCGAGCCGTTTGGGCATCACGCCGACGGTTTGGCATCCGATCCGCTGGCGGGTGTTGATGACCCGGCATTGCCAAAACTCATCATTCCCGATGGGCGTGGGATTCCGGAAACGTACGAAGATCATGTCAGCTTGATGCTTGACATCCTGACGTTGGCGTTCCAAACCGACCAGACGCGCGTGGCAACATTCATGTTTTCCTACGAAAAGTCAGGCCGGCAATATAAGGAGGTTCGTGCCCCGGGTTCGCACCATTCGAACTCGCATCACAATAACGAAGCGGAGAAGCATGCCGCCCTAACCCGTATCAACACCCTCCACATGCAGTTGTTTGCAAGGATGCTGCGAAGAATGGCGGAAACCCCCGAAGCCGAAGGGACTTTATTGGACCATGTGATGATCGCCTACGGTTCGGGGATCAGCGATGGCAACAAGCACAATAATGACAACCTACCGCTGCTGGTTGCCGGCGGCGGGAATGGGAGGGTGGGAGGCGGACGGCACCTCCTGCTGCCGGAGAAGACCCCAATCTGTAATTTGTATCTGGAGATGTTGTCGGCTGTCGGTGTCCAGCGGGATCAGTTTGGTGACAGTACAGGTACTTTGGGGCTAGCATAATGTTAGTTCGCTTCCGTCTGTTGGTTGTTTCTTCGATGTTTCTGCTGGTGGCGGCCTGCTGTACCCCTGGCTGGGCACAACCAGGGCAGCGAGATAATCCACTTTCCTGGGATCGCAATGTTCGCGGACTGTTTAGCCGTTATTGCTGGGGGTGTCACAAGGCGGAAGATTCCAACGGTGGTGTCGATTTAGCCAGCGATACCGATCCGCGGAGAATCCGTTCCAACCGTGATACCTGGGAGACTGTCCAGTTTGTCCTGATGGACAAATCGATGCCCCCCGATGGGGCAAAGCAACCGAGCGAGGAGGAGCGGAAATGGATGCTGGGCTTTCTGGAAGAAACGTTGGGCGAAATCGATTGCCAGACGCTAACCGATCCGGGACCGCCGCCGCTTCGTCGGCTAAACCGTGTGGAATACGATAACGCCATCTTTGACCTGACCGGGTTGGATTTGTCGATCGCTGCGGAAACCTTTCCGCCCGACACAAGCAGCTACGGGTTTGACAATATCGGAGCGGCGTTGGCGATGACACCGGTCCAGGTGGAACAGTATCACTCGGCGGCGGGTCAGGTGGTGGAAGCGTTGCTGGCTTTGCGGGGCTCCGCGACGGGGCCGTACCAACGAATCATCGGTGATGACTCAGCAAGCGGTCAGCAGCAGCTTCGACAGCGGTTGCAGCGGTTTTCCGACAAGGCTTTTCGGCGGCCAACCGCCGCGTCGTGGGTGGAGCGTTTAATGACGCTGTACCAACAGAGTCGGGATCACGGTGAGGATCACGAAACTGCCATGGGACATGTGGTCACGGCGGTTTTGATGGCTCCCCAATTTCTGTTGCGGATCGAGCAGAACCAGCCTGACGAGGGCGAACCCTATCGGGTGGATGATTACGAACTGGCCAGTCGGCTAAGTTTTTTTCTCTGGTCACGTCCACCGGATGCACCATTGTTGAAACTGGCCGCGCGGGACAAATTGCGGCAGCCCGAGGTTTTGCGCCAGCAGATGGAACGAATGCTTCGGGACGCACGTAGCGAGGCACTGGTGAAAAATTTTTTCGGTCAGTGGCTGGGACTGCGCAGCGTCTTGACGCACCCGGTCGACTCCGACCAGTTTCCTGAACTGGATGACCGGTTGCGACATGCGATGCTGGCCGAAGCCGAAGCATGCTTGATGGAAATGATCCAGTCGGATCGCCCCGTCATTGAATTGATTGATAGTGATTACACCTATCTGAACGCCAGCTTGGCGCAGCATTATCAGTTCTCCAGCGAGCAGATGCCTGCGCAAGGGGAAGCGGAGCAAACCCTGCAGCGCATCTCACTGACCGACCGGCGACGTGGTGGCTTGTTGACCACGGCTGCGTTGTTAATGGTCCAATCCGATCCGAATCGAACGAACATTCCACGGCGTGGCAATTATATTGCCGACCGAATTTTGGGGGATCCTCCGCCGCCTCCACCCCCCGACGCACCGGAACTGGAAACGGTCGCCGACGGTCGTCAGGTGCCACTGCGCGAACGATTTGAGAAACACAGTGCTTCGCCCAATTGTGCCAGTTGTCACGCCAAGATCGATCCGATCGGATTTGCACTGGAAAACTATGACGCAGTGGGTCGTTGGCGAGCCGAGGATGCCGGGCAACCGATTGATTCCACCGGAACGATGCCCGATGGATTTGAATTGTCCGGTGCGGTGTCGCTGAAAGACATGCTGTTGGAATCGCGGCAGGCCTTTGTTCGTACCCTGGCGAAGCAGATGCTGATCTATGCTTTGGGCCGCGGTCTGATGGATGCCGATCGCTGTATCATCGAATCGATCGTCAGTGCGGACGCTGCCCAACCGCTGCGGTTTGCTGAACTGACTTGGATCGTCATCAGCAGTCGCCCCTTTTTGAATAGGCGTAACCCTGACTATTAACCAGTGTGCGGGTGATCGATATGGCCGATCCCGAGGTCGCATTCACAACGCCAAAAATCGGGGTTTCGCCCACCTGCCACCCTGGGTCGGGCCGATCCGCCAATCATCGGACACCGCAACCATCCCTTGAAAACCCTTCCGAGCAGTCCTCCGCCGGTTAAGCCTCATGCGATCGTATGCTGAAACCGCTTTGCTGCATGCCCAGGCTCGGTATCAGGTCGTTCTGGATTGGTCGGAGCAGTCACTGACTCGGGTGGACCAGATTCTTGACCATCAACGGCGGGGCGGCGAACCCGCCGAGCAGCAGTCGGTCGCCTTATGCTACGGCTGCTGGTTTGGAGAAATCGCGATCGCTTGCTGGGATGGTGCGTGGGTCGGTTGTCATGAACCACTGCCCCCGAGAATCGTAGTCGCCGGGCGTCCTTGCAGCCCCGTCGACGCGGTCGCCGCACGATTGCGCGATTCGCAGCAACCAACCTTGGTGCAGCTTTGGGGAAAACTGGAAAAATGGCATCGCCAGCAGACCCACGCGATCCAGCAAGCCGCTGCGCAAAACCTGGTCGCTTGGGATGTTTTGGCAACTGACCAGCGGTTTACCGTCCCGCACGACGCCTTCGCCGAATTACCAAAGACGCAGGACGCGCGGGCGGCGATCGATCCTTGGTTGCACGAACTTTTTGAAACCAACGCGAAGTTATTGCTATTGGCTGCAGGGGGGGGAACGCACAGTGTACTGCATGCAGTGGCGGGATTTGAGGTGACGGTGCTGGACATCAGTCCCGCAATGTTGGCTCGGGATGCCCAACTGGCCCGCCAGTTGGGGTTGCCGATTCACGTGCGGAAGGGTGCCCTGTCCGATTTGTCGATGTTCCCGACGGGCGGGTTTGACGTGGTGGTGCAACCTGTCAGTAGCTGTTACCTGCCCGATTTGGCCACGATGTATCGGCAGGTTGCAAGTGTCTTACGTCCCGGCGGCATCTATACCGTGCAGCACAAACAGCCAGCATCGCTGCAAGCAACGGGCAGTCCAGCAGGAAAGTATCAGCTCACAAAACCACTGTTTTTTGCCTTGCCCGTCTGTCGTGATAGCCAGCAAGACCAACAGCTTGAGCCCGATACGATCGAGTTCATTCATCCCCTCGAGACCTTGCTCGGTGACCTGTGCCGCAGTGGGTTTGTCATTGAAGACGTCGCCGAACCGCCGCGGGCCGATGCTTGGGCGCTGCCGGGGAGTGCCGCCGAGCGAGCTTGTTTCCTGCCGCCATATTTGCGGGTAAAAGCGCGGCGCCGTTGATGTGGTTTAATGCTAAAATCGAGGCAAAAACGCAAATTGAGGAGACAAGCTTTGTTCCAGTTCCCCGACCAGACGTGTTCCCTTCGATCTCCCCGACGGGTTGCCGGCAGATCCATTCCCGTTTCAGCAACTTCCTGGCTGCGGTTTCTTTTTCTCCTGGTGGTCGGAGCTTCGCACACGTCTACGCCTCTCTCGGCGGAGCAAGCAGATAACCCCACGGCAGCGAATACCCGGGTTATCCTGAATCATCCTGAATTGAACGAAAGCAGTGGTTTGGCGTTTTGGCATCGGCGTTCCGCAAGGATTTGGACGCATAACGATTCGGGAGACGGGCCGAGACTGTTTTCCTTTGATCTGGAAGGTAAACATCGCGGCACCTGCCTACTGGCAGGTATCCAAGCCGTCGACTGGGAGGATATGGCAAGTTTTCGGCACAACGACACGGCCTACCTCCTGGTCGGTGACATCGGGGACAACGACTGGCGGCGTCGCGAATTGCAGCTGCATTTATTTGCCGAGCCCGATCCTGATCGGTCTGGTGCAATCGACGACTTTCAGACCATCCGGCTTCGCTTGCCGATGGGGGCGCGGGACTGTGAGGGGCTGGCGGTGGACGCCGCGAGTGGTCAGGTTTTTTTGGCCAGTAAGCGGTTTGTCCCCGTCTGCGAGATCATGGTTTTTTCGCTGGCCCCCTGGCTGAGTGATTCGGCATCGTCCACCGCGCCAGTTTGGGTTCAGCCACGACATGTAGCCACGGTTCCCGTGCCCTTGGTTACGGCGATGGATATCGATCCGTCATCACGAGAAATCGTCTTGTGCAGTTACTTCGAGGCCTTCGTCTATCGAAAGCCAACCCCTGAATCTTCTTGGTTGGCCGCCTTGAAACAGTCGCCGACCGTGATCCGACTACCCCGTTTGCGTCAGGTTGAAGCCATTGCTTTTGATTCGGCAAAGCGGTTGTGGATTACCAGCGAAGGCGTTCCTGCCCGGCTGGCTCGTCTTGCCCAGCCGGAAATCCAGCCGCGTTAAGCAGCGTGCGGGGAACAACTGTCGAAACGTTTCCCCGCTCTTTTGGTCTCTCCCGGCCCCGGGAAGCGGGGCCGGGAGAGACGGTTCGAAGGGACCGTTGTTCCCCACACGATGCCAAACCGGTTGCCAGGCGGCATTCCAGGTAAGTGCGCAGGAACCCACGAAACAGAGCCCTCGGAACCGAAGGGAGGGGTGATGCTGGCGCGGTGTGATCGCAGCGCAAACGGCATCCAGCCAGGAACATGGCCACGCTGCCACCTGGTACCCTGCCACGGTATTACAACAAAGGTACCGGTTT
>SLFV01000050.1 GCA_007124075.1 Roseimaritima sp. | reverse complement strand
ACTCGGGACCTCATTGACGCTGACCTTTCGTTTCAGCCGGTACTGCACATTGGCCACAAAGTCGTCTTGTTGCATTCTGCCACTGGGACGCCCCGGAACACCGGTTTGTAGCGATTTCAGCAACAGGCCATGGGTGCTGCCAGGCAAACCGCCCGGCGGTACCGGGACACGTTCCACCACATCGGGATGCCCACGCTTAATCCCTTCGTACCAACGTCCGTTCACGGCTTTCCCGGTCGGACCACGTTGATTGTCGTCGTTTTCTTCAGTGCTTTTGGGATTATTGAAAATGTACTTCCAGTTGGCGTCCTCGAAATCATCTCCGACTGCCGAAATCAATTGACCGGTACCGGGGACGACCGGACGTTGTGCGAACGCTACCGAGGTTGCCGATGACAGCAAACCTCCGATGATAATGATCCGGGCGATTCGAAAGCACTTTTTCATGGCCAATTAACCTATCTTCGAGGTCCCGTAAGTATCCGAAGGGAGCGTGCGGGAAAAGCGAGATCGCATCGTCCGCGGGGGAAGTCAATGCGCATCCGCACAACCCCAAGAATCGGCACAACCCAACACGCAGCTTTAGGAACTGTTAAGAAATTACTTCGGCCATTCTTGCGACCCTCTCTGCTCCGCAGTTCTCCCGCAGTTCACTATTTGCCAGCACGAAAGAGGTGAGGGGCAGGCAGGCCGACCATGAAGAAGCCCGTTGGTTTCAACACAACCCAATCGGGAGAGCAGGTTGACCGGCAAGGCGAAAATAAGCCCAGCCAAGCGGGGTCATCCAGGAGAAAGCGGGTGACGGGATTCGAACCCGCGACTTCCAGCTTGGGAAGCTAGCACTCTAGCCACTGAGTTACACCCGCACAGTTTCTACTTGCACTGCACTCGTTACGTGTCAATGATATCTTCCGCCGACAGAATAGGAACGACGTTTTCCTGAACATCCTGAGCCTCTCTCCATGGTTTTCCTTCTTGGTACGACTTCAGCTCCTCCTTCAATTGTTCTAGTTGCTCGTTTTCGGTCTCGGTTCCCCTTTCAACCGCCTTGGTCGCCCAGTCGATGGCCTTTTCAAACTGCCCCAGTTCGGCGTAGGCGGCCGCCAACGTGCTGAGAATATGTGCTTGCTGGTAATCGGTTAAGTCAGATGCTTCTTTGGCGGCTTGCAACGCCTTGTCGCCATCCCTTAGTTCGTCCTTGGGGCTTGTTGCCAGCACCCAGGCCAGATTGTTCAAGATCCCCGACTTGCTGGTACCTAATTCGTCGATATCCGCTTCCTTCTTGATTGCTTCCAACGCCTGCAGATAATCAGCAACCGCCTCAGCATGCTCCGTCGTGCTCAGCCGTGCATCTCCGCGGGCTCGCAACGCCCTCCAGTTTTGTGGCTCGCGATCGATCAAGCTGGTCAAGACCTCCACCGCCTTTCGCGGACGTCTGTCCATTTGGTAGTAGTTAGCTAGCTGCAAAACGAAATTTGAATTATCGGGTACCGAATCGACCAAAAGCTGCATGTCGTTGATCGCATCGGTCATGCGGCCCTCCTCAAACGCCAATAAGCTTCGCATCAAAATACCTTGGACGCTGTTGGGTTCAATCTGCATCGCACGCCGCACGTCGCGTTGAGCCTCCTGGACCTTTTCCTGGCCCAAATAAATCTCCGCACGCATCAACAAAGCCGCAAAATCTCGCTCATCCAAAGTCAACGCCTTACTGAGATCATCCAGCGCTTTATCGGTCTTTTCCTGCGACTGGTAAATCACCGCTCGCAGGCGGTACAGCTCACCGCGCGGTTGATCGGAGAGAGCCTTGGTCAGCAACTGTTCGGCTTCGTCGATCCGTTCCAACCGCAACAAAGCGCGAACCGCCTCGGTGACGACCGCCGAGTTTTCGGGGTTCAATTCCAGCAACTGCTGCATATCCTCCAGTGCCGCTTCGGTTTGTCCCTGCTGCATCCGCAACATCGCACGGCCCTGATAGGCGGGTATATTTTGCGAATCGGCCTCGATCGCCTCATCCAAATCGGCCATTTGAGCCGCCCGCTCCTCCTGCAGAAGTGCTCTCAGCACGTACGCCTCTGCGCGTGCCCGATCATCATCCTCAAGATTCTCGATCGCAGCAGTGGCTGCTTGGCGAGCCCGGTCGGGGTTGCCCCCCGGCAAAACGTTCAGTCGAGCGATCAGCAAATGAGCCGCGGCCAACGTCGGATCAAACTTAACCGCGTTCTCTAATGCATTGATGGCTTCAATGCGGAGTTGCAAGAACCCCTGCCCCCCGCTTTCGCGAATCCGGTCCGCAACCGCTTGGCCTTTTTGCAACGAGACCGCGCCCAGCATTTTCTTAGCAAACGCGAGGTTCTCCTCGTCCAAGCCTTTGGCAATGGCGGATTCCAGCAACGTGGTCACTTGCTGCAAATCTTCAGGCGTCTTTGCGTCGATACGCTTGATCATCGCCTCGTCCAGATCACCCTGCCCTTGCCCCTCCGCCAAGCCAACAACCGCTGTTGTGGCGATGAACATCGCGGCTACGCAGAAAATGCGGGCTCTCTGGAGGAACGAGGAACCGGGATACTTCAGCGAAAGCAATCTCATAGCGACGAATTCCTAAGAGCATGTGCAAGTGATTCGATTTGCCTTATTATGTCAAATCGCCTAGATGAAACGAAGTGCAACTGGGGCTTAGCTCCGGTTTTTTCGAATTTTTACGAGGATGGGTGGCTTGCCAGAGCAAGAAATTTTTAAGGTTTTTGTCACGCGGGAGATTCCACAGGCCGGTATCAAGCGAATTCGTGAATTCGCGGAGGTGGATGTTTGGCAGGGCATGCTACCCCCCGGTCGCGATGAGCTTCTGGAACGTGTCGGTGGATGCCATGGATTAATAACCTTGCTAAGCGACCGCGTGGACGCTGAATTGATCGAGCATGCAGGACTGCAACTGCGGGTCATTAGCAATTACGCGGTAGGCGTGAACAACATTGATCTGGAGGCTGCTCGCCTCCGCGGGATCGCGGTGGGCAATACCCCCGATGTACTGACGGACGCCACGGCGGACACCGCCCTGGCTTTGCTGTTGGCCGCTGCGCGTCGATTGCCCGAAGCCATCGATAACGTGCGACAAGGGAACTGGAAAACCTGGGAACCCAAAGGATTTTTGGGCGTCGACTTAGTCGGTCGAACCGTGGGGATTGTGGGGATGGGGAGAATCGGCTTTGCCGTCGCCAAACGGCTTCATTTCGGTTGGGGAATGCAGGTGTTGTACACCTCCAGAACCCCCAAGCCGCGGGCAGACCAGGAACTGGGGGCTAAACGCGTTTCCCTCACGGATCTGCTCAAGGGCAGCGATTTTGTTTCGCTGCACTGTCCGTTGACGTCCGAAACTCGCGACAGCATCAATACGAAACGATTGGCACTGATGCGCGATCACGCCGTTTTGGTAAACACCGCCCGTGGCGAAATCCTCGACCAGGATGCGCTGTACGAAGCCTTGCGGAATCGTAGAATATTCGCGGCAGGATTGGATGTCACCACACCTGAGCCGCTGCCAACGAACCATCCGCTGGCTAGTCTTCCCAATTGCGTGATCGCCCCGCACATTGGCAGTGCCAGCTTTGATAGTCGGAATGCGATGGCGTTGATCGCCGCAGAGAACCTGATCGCAGGCCTGACGCGGCAACCGTTGCCGCATCCGGTGTAGTGGGAACCTGGACGGTTTGTCGTGGTTGTCACTGCGACTGACAAGCGGTTCACTGACCGGGGTGGCGTTTGCGGCGAAACGGGGACGGGAGCAGCCAATTTCTATCTAACGCTCGCTAAACAGCGTGTGATTTTTCCGATTTAATTGGTAAAACTAGTCAGGCGCGTAGTGATCTGCTGGTTATCTTTTGGACCCTGTCGCATAATTGGTTGAAACCGCAGACAAACTGGTTGCGAAAGTAATTGAGCTTGCACAATGACGATTAAACGAAATCCTACGCGTTCGGTACCAATTGGGTCGATTCAAATCGGCAGTGGGTATCCGATAGCCGTGCAAAGCATGACAGCAACTAAAACACAAGATGTCGCGGCCACTGCCGCCCAGGCCAATGCGTTGCACGAAGCAGGGGCGGGTGTGGTGCGAATTGCGGTCGACAGCGTCAAGGATGCCGAGGCCCTGGCATCGATACGCAAACAGACCCGCGCCAATTTGGCGGTGGACCTCCAGGAGAATTTTCGTTTAGCCGAATTGGTGGCACCGCTGGTCGATAAGATTCGCTACAACCCGGGGCATCTTTACCACCACCAGAAAGACAAGCCGTGGCAGGACAAAGTCCGGTTTATCATCCAGCAGGCAGAACGGCATGACTGTGCGGTCCGCATCGGAGTCAATTGCGGCAGTGTTGATCCAGCGAAGAAGGAAAAGTACGACCCTGCGGATTCGATTACTCCGATGCTGGAAAGTGCGCTGGAACACTGCGAGTTCTTGGATTCGCTTGGATTTTCCCGTTATATCGTATCCCTGAAGGACAGCGATCCAGACAAAGTAATTGAGGTCAACCAACGGTTTGCACGGCAACGACCGGACGTCCCGCTGCATTTGGGAGTCACAGAAGCGGGCATGCCCCCCGACGGGATTATCAAAACGCGCATTGCCTTTGAACAACTGATCAGTCGTGGTATCGGCGATACGGTTCGCGTTTCGCTGACAGTTCCCAATAACCGTAAGCCCGAAGAGATTGTCGCCGGGCGGCAGATCCTGGCGGATATTTCGGCCGGTCGCGTGCGTAGCGTCGTGCGACTCCGCCGCGACCAGTTGAACATCATTAGCTGTCCTAGCTGCAGCCGCGTGGAAAACGAGGCGTTTGTAGAGCTAGCGGCTGAGGTCAAGGAGATGACGCGTTACGCCCAGCAGCATGCCATTACGATCGCCGTAATGGGATGCCGGGTCAATGGTCCTGGAGAAACCGACGATGCCGACTTGGGGCTGTGGTGCGGCCCGAAGGTCGTGAACCTGAAACGCGGCACCGAGGCACTGGGTGCCTTCCCCTACGATCAGATTTTAGGACGTCTGAAACAGGAATTGGATCATTTGATCGCTGCGCGGACCGTGGGTTCCTCGTGAAGCGTGCGTGGCAGTCTCTGCGACAGTATGCCCTCCGCCATCCGTTGCTGGTGATCCTGACTGTGGCCGCCCTACTGCGTGGTTTTGTGCTTTGGCTGTGGTTCGAGCAGTTATCGCAGGACGTGGACGCGTACCGGTGGCTGGCGGAGTCCTTGGCCAGACATGGTGTTTTCGGAACAGTGGCAACCGATGGCAGCGTCCATCCAACCGCATTTCGGCCACCGCTGTATCCTTGGTTGCTGTCATGGTGCGTCGTGGATGGTCGGCTGAACGACGTTTGCGTGGCATTGTTGCACTGGATGTTGGGACTGGGGACTGTCACAGGCACCTATTGGCTGGCGGTTCGTCTGCTGCCCGCAAGGGAATCGACGATTCGAAGCTTGGCAGAGAGCCGCCTGCCCACCATCGCGGCACTCTTGGTCGCAATCGATCCGGTTTTGTTGCGGCAGTCGGCGTTGGCGATGACGGAAACGACCGCCGTCGCGGTTGGGACCCTGGTCTGGTGGGTTTGGCTGCGGCAGTCAGCGACCAAATGCAAAGTCCAAGATTTCATTTGGGGCATGGTCCTTGTGGCGGGTATCGTCGTGGGTTTTTTCTTGCGGCCTACCTTCCTGATTTGGGGACTGGCATTGTGTCTGCTGTGGATCTGGCAAGCGGTCCGGATAAGCCAATGGCGACCGGTGCTGTGGGCCGCCAGTGTGATGGTGGTGTTGGGACTTGCGATTGCAACTTGGGCGGATCGTAATCAACGACAGCTAGGGCATCGTATTTGGGCGACCTCTCACGGGGGGTACACACTGTTGTTGGGCAACAACCCTATGTTTTATGGTTATCTTGCCGAAGGCCCGTGGGACGGGGAGGCGTGGGATGCGACCACCTTCCACCGGGCTTGGACGATGCGATACGAATCCGATCCGCGCGCGTCTGATTTTTGGGATCGGCACGCCCAGTCCAGAAACGAACCGCCCGAAATCCACGACGAAGTCGCTGACGACCGCTTAGCGTATGAAGCCGCACGAGCGACGATCCGGCGGAACCCCGGCATGTTTGCGTGGTCCTGTTTGATTCGCGTTTGCCGGTTATGGTCCCCCTTCCCACACAGCACGCCCCAACGCGGTCCGGGAGCGGGCAGAACGCTGCTGTTGGTAGGAATCTACTACGTCAGCTTGTACCTTGCCTGCCTGTGGGGCGTGTATCGGTTGCGAACCCGACTGATGGACGTGAAATGGCTGGCAGGAATTTCGTTAGCCATTTCTCTGTCGATCGTGCATTGCATCTACTGGAGCGACATACGGATGCGTGCTCCCGCAGTGCCACTTATCGCGTTGCTGGCGACCGCTTCGTTGACACGACCGCCTTGCCGGGCTGCGGAGAAGCGATCGCCGGGGTAAACAAATGCCCGCGCGGCGGGACTTTTTCGGAGCCCATGCGGAGTTGTTTGGACTCCCCCTCGTCCGCGGGTTCACCTGTTTCGGTACCCTGAGCCCCGCCTTCGGCTGGAAAACCTTCCCCAGCGTCCGACATTGCCTACCCCGCCTTCTGGTCAGCTTCCCCTTGCTACTCAGTCGCTTCTTCCTTCTCTTCCTTTTCCTTCTCTTCCTTTTCTTGCTCTGCTTTTTCTTGCTCTTCTTTTTCCTTCTCCGCTTTTTCCTTCTCAGCTTTTTCCTTCTCGGCCTTTTCCTT
>SLFV01000428.1 GCA_007124075.1 Roseimaritima sp. | reverse complement strand
CGATTAGAAATCGCGGCGGCCCGAATTGTTGGGCAGCAAAGGCCGCGGCCGCCTGTAGATCGGCTAGGTTGGTGGTGAAGTTGGTTTGGGCGAAGTCGCCGTGACTTTGACCCAAACCCGTCATGTCATAACGCAGCAGGGTAAATCCCAATTCGGCCAAGCGGCGACTAATCCGAACGATCGCCTTCAGATCCTTGCTGCACGTGAAGCAATGCGAAAACAGGATGACCGGACTTCCCTCCGGCGGGCCCGCGCTGTCAACGATCGCCGCCAGTTCATGCCCGCTGCCTCCGGGGAAGCGAACGCGACGACTGGTCCGTGTTGCCGCATCTGCGGCGGAGGGCGGTTTTCTCACCAGCGAAGCTACCTAGATGTTGACCCGGCCCTCGCGAAACGCTTCCGCCATGGCTTTGGGCACTTCGGCCTCGGCCAACACCAGTTGTGCTCGGTTTGCCGCTACCTTCGCCTTCTGGTCCTGTTCTTCGGCAACCGCTTCCGCACGCCGACGCTCGGCTTGCGCACGGGCGACTCGCGTGTCCGCTTCGGCCTGGTCGGATTGCAACCGCGCCCCAATGTTTTCACCGATGTCGATGTCGGCGATGTCGATCGATACGATCTCGAACGCAGTTTGTGCGTCCAAACCGCGTTTCAGCACGTTCCGCGTGATCATGTCTGGGTTTTCCAGCACTTCAAAGTGCGAAGTCGTTGAACCGATTGAACTGATGATCGATTCACCCACCCGTGCAATAATCGTCTCCTCGGTGGCTCCCCCGATCAATTGCCCAAGGTTGGTTCGGACGGTGACCCGCGCCCGAACCTGCAGCTCGATACCGGTTCGCGTGATCGCGCTGAGTGTGTTTTTTCCGGTCCGGCGTGCGTCCGGACAATCAATCACTTTCGGATAAACACTGGTTTTCACCGCGTCTAAGACATCGCGCCCCGCTAGGTCAATCGCAGCGGCTTGATCAAAATCCAGCTCGATGCTCGCGCGATGTGCCGCGATGATCGCGTGAATCACATTCATCAGATTCCCGTTGGCTAGGTAATGGGACTCCAGACGCTGCGTGCTGATACCCGTCCGCCGATTAATATCCATGCCTGCCTGAGCGGCCATGATCTTGGCCTGCACGATGACATGCGGATTGACTTTCGTGAAGTGCATCCGAATCAGACTGGCCAACGTGACGTCAGCCCGAGACATGTACGCTTGAAACCACAGTTTCCCGTAACGCAATAAGACGAAAAACAGGATCAAAAGGAACAGGCCCACGATCAGCGCGACCGCTCCGACCAGAACGCTGGTGAAAACAGATCCAACCAGAAGTGAAGACTGCATGGGACGCCCTAGGGGAATTCAGGTGGCAAACGATTAGGCAACGTGTATGACTACCAAAGTTTATTATCACAGCAACCTGATCGCAAGCTGTGACACAAGCCCAGGGCCATATAAACACCAAGGTTTACAGGCCGCCGCCCCGACCGACTCCGGATCGTTCGAATGTGACATTGTCGATAGCGGATCGTTGACCGTCGATTAGCAATCGAGTAGTCTACATGATCACTAATTAGGGGCAGCGGCCCCTTGCGTTGGCTGCAACGTGGCCTTTCCTCCCGCAGGGTTTCAGCCGCGTAAACCTCAGCGTTCCCCGTTCGCTCCATACACACACCCCACAGGGCAATTACCAATGCGTTGGATAAATGGGCTACTGGCGACCTTCATCTGTGCAGCGATGGTCATGTCTCTGTCGGCGGACGACGAGTCGGGATTTGTTTCGCTATTCGACGGGAAGACCCTGGACGGGTGGGACGGAGACCCTAGGTTCTGGAGCGTTCAGGATGGGCTGATTGTGGGGCAGACCACTGCGGAAAATCCTACCCAGGGCAACACGTTCCTGATTTACAAGGGTTCCGAACCGGCCGATTTTGAGCTGCGTTTCGATTACAAGATCATCGGTGGCAATTCGGGCGTCCAGTACCGCAGTTTCATTCCCGACCCGGACCAGGCTCCCTGGGTGATGGGGGGATACCAAGCCGATTTCGAGGCGGGCAAGAGGTATTCGGGGATTTTGTATGGCGAACGATTCCGAGGCATTCTGGCCAACCGCGGTCAGAAGACGGAATTGGTTCGCAAGGAGGGTGAGTTCAAGGTCAATGTTGTTGGCAAGGTGGGAGATTCTGACGAAATCCAGGCGCAAATAAATCACGAGGACTGGAACCGTTACGTTGTGCGGGCTGAGGGCTACGACTTCATCCACAAGATCAACGACGCTGTGACGATCGAATGTACCGACCTGGACGAACAACAGCGACGGGCAGCGGGTTTGATCGGCCTGCAGTTGCACGCTGGCCCGCCGATGAAGGTTCTGTTTCGCAACATCCGGATCAAGCTGCTGGGCAAAGAAAAGGACCAAGCTAAAGCGGTTACCCCCCGGAAACGGATCGCATTTCTAGCCGGTGGCCCCAGTCACGGCCCTGGCTCGCACGAACATTACGCAGGCAGCATGCTGTTGGCCCAGTCGCTCCTCGAAGCGATTCCTGATTATCAGGTCCAGGTTTTTCGTGAGGGTTGGCCGGAGACTGGGGTCGCCGCTCTGGCGGACGCCGACGCGATTGTCGTGTACTGCGACGGGGGGGGGCGCCACCTGCTAAACCCTCATGTCGCGGAATTCGATGCATTGATGGATCAGGGCAAGGGACTGGTTTGCCTCCATTACGCGGTGGAGACGCCCAAAGGCGAAACGGGGGATGCTTTTTTGAAATGGATGGGTGGCTATTTCGAAACCAACTGGTCGGTCAACCCCCACTGGGATGCCGAGTTCAAGGAATTGCCGAAACATCCGATCACGCGCGGGGTGGAACCATTTACGATCCGGGATGAATGGTACTACCACATGCGCTTTCGTGACGCGATGGACGGTGTGACACCGATCCTGTCGGCCCATCCGGGGGAGGAGACGCTGCGTCGCCCTGATGGTCCCCACAGCGGAAACCCAGACGTCCGCAAGGCGGTTCAGTCGGGCCAAATCCAACACGTTGCGTGGGCTTCGGAGCGGGAAGGGGGCGGCCGGGGATTTGGATTCACCGGTGGGCATTTCCATCACAACTGGGCGGACCATAACTTTCGCCGAATCGTGTTGAATGCGATTGTCTGGACTGCTCAGGATGACGTTCCTGACACTGGCGTGCCGATTCGTGAATTGAGCGCCGCGGAACTGGAAGCGAATCAAGACAAACCCAAGGCAGCGGTCCAGCCAAAACCGAAAGCGGGACGCAAATTGGTCACGACAACGCTGAAACGGGCCGCCACCGACGCCGCGGCCAAACCTCTATTTTCCAGCGATGTCATCACCACGCGGACCCCGGGCAACGAGGTCCAGATTGATGTCGCTCTCGGGCAATCACGCGATTTGTTCTTGGTGGTGACCGATGGTGGCGATGGGTTTTCATGCGACTGGGCGGCATGGGCGGAACCACGTCTGCTGGGACCTGCTGGCGAACTGAAATTGACCGATCTGAATTGGCGTTCTGCCTCGGCGGATTGGGGCAGTGTGCAAAAAAATCGTAACGCCACCGGAGGCCCCATTATGATCAAGGGACAGGAGGTCGGTTACGGGATCGGTACCCATGCCAATTCCGTGATCGCATTCACAATCCCTGCGGGATACAACCGCTTCAAAGCTCGGGGAGGGATCGATGACGGCGGCGCTTCTCAGAATGCTGGCGCAGCATCCAGTATTCAATTCAAAGTTTACGATCAATCTCCCCCGGCATCCTCCACCGGCGGGGCCAGCCGGGATCCGGTGGACGCACTGGATGCGCTGACGGTCGGGGAGGGATTAGCGGCGTCCCTGTTTGCCGCCGAACCGATGTTGCTCAGCCCATCGGCTATCGATATCGACCATCGGGGACGAGTCTGGGTCTGTGAGATTGTGAATTATCGCAGGCACGGTGGGACGCGTGACGAAGGCGATCGAATCTTGATCCTGGAGGACACCAACGGTGATGGTGCGGTGGATTCGCAGAAGGTTTTCTACCAGGGAACCGATATTGACTCGCCCCATGGGGTGTGTGTGCTGGGCAACCGCGTGTTTGTTTCCGCCGGCAGCCAAGTGCTGGTGTTTACCGATGAAGATGGCAACGACAAACCCGATCGAAAAGAGGTATTGTTCTCGGGTATTGGTGGTGTTCAACACGATCACGGCATCCATGCGCTCTCCTTCGGTGCCGATGGAAAACTGTATTTCAACTTTGGCAACAGCGGTTCGCAGATCAAAGACAAAGATGGCCGTCCGATCATCGATCTGGCGGGCAACGAAGTTGTCGCGCAACGACAACCGTATCAGGAAGGCATGGTCTTTCGCTGCAATCTGGACGGCAGCGAGTTCGAAACGCTTGGGTGGAACTTTCGTAACAACTGGATGGTCGCGGCCGATTCGTTTGGCGGATTATGGCAATCGGACAATGACGACGACGGTAACCGTGCGGTCCGCATCAATTTTGTAATGGAATTCGGCAACTACGGGTATCGTGACGAACGGACCGGAGCGGGTTGGAAAACCCAACGCACCGGCATGCACGCGGAAATTCCCCAGCGACATTGGCATGTCAACGACCCGGGCGTGGTTCCGAATCTGCTTTTGACCGGGGCGGGTTCGCCGACCGGAATGCAGGTTTACGAAGGCGAACTGTTGCCGATGTTTCGCGGTCACCTGTTGCATTGTGACCCAGGACCGAATGCGTGTCGCGGCTACATCCTGGAAGACGACGGTGCGGGATACAAAGCGACAATCCGTAATATCCTGACCAGCAGTCGTGACTCATGGTTCCGGCCGGTGGACGTCAAAACCGCGCCCGATGGATCACTGATTGTCGCTGACTGGTACGACCCGGGGGTCGGTGGTCATGGAATGGGGGATCTTGATCGTGGTCGGCTTTTTCGTGTCATGCCTTACAGCCATGATGGCAGTAACCGACAGCCTCAATTGGATTTCGCAACCGCTGCAGGCGCCGTCGCCGCATTGCAGAATCCCAACAATGCAGTCCGCTATCTGGCTTGGCAAGCATTGCAGGGGATGGGCGACCAAGCCGTCGAGGCGTTGCGACGGATGACCCAATCCGCTGATCCCATTTATCGCGCGCGGGCCCTATGGGTTCTCGGGAAAATGGAGGGCCGCGGCGCAAAGACGGTTGCCCAGGCGATCACCGATGCGGATGCGAATGTTCGATGCATGGGGATCCGCTTGGCCCGTCAGTTGAAGTTGCCGCTAGACGCATTCGCCGTGTCGCTGGTTGACGATGCGGCAGCCAAGGTCCGTCGAGAACTTGCAATCGCCCTCCGCTTTGATGACTCGCCGCAAGCCGATGAACTGTGGGCGAAGTTGGCAATGCAGCACGATGGTAAGGATCGTTGGTATCTGGAAGCCTTGGGGATCGGGGCAGACCTGCACGCTGACAACCGGTTTGCGGCTTGGCAGAAACAGGCGGAAAGCCAATGGGAAACCGCTGCGGGACGAGACATTGTGTGGCGAATACGAGCCGACGCTGCACTGCCGCTTTTGGTGAAGATTCTACAAGACGAATCGTTGCCAGCGGATCAGCAAGATCGTTATTTTCGAGCCCTGGATTTTCACTCGGGCCAGCAGAAAGATGCCGCCCTAAAAAGCCTCTTGGGACTGTAGCGTAGTGGCGACACCCTGCAGTTGCTGAACTGGACGGTCGACCCCGCCGCTTTCGCACGATTCGGGGGTATGGGTTGTGTGGTAACCAGCATTCGTGCTTGCAGGAAGCAGCCGACTCACTTGGAGTTGAAGGGGGGGCTGGGCCGTGCGGAGCCCCGTCGCGTAGCTGGCAGGACTGGTGCGAAGAAGCTGGCATGACCGCAGCGTGCCAGTGTCCCAAGTGCGGCAAACGTCTGGTCAGTCACCATGAATTCGGCTCGGGTCGAGATCCGCCGTTGGCGGCGTTTGCGTATCGTGAGGAGATGAAACCAGCGAGGATCGCATGAGGCCATCCTTGAGCAGCTACCACAGGACCGTTACTGTCACCGACGATACCGAAGGTTCGGCCTCCTCGGGACCGTCCGAGTGACGAACGCTGCGGGCAACGCTTGTGAATCATTGTACAAAGTTCCGGGACAATGGTAAAGTCCTAAGGCAGGGGGCTGTCGGGCTGGGTGCATCGTACGGTCGATAGCCCGGCCAGTCCAACTAAGTCGTTGCACCCAGATCGCGATCATGTCGTGGGCAAAGTAGAGCTCTTTGGCGCAATCAGGGTGAACTAATTATTACCCGACCTAGTCTGACGTGCTCACCTCTCTTCCTTGCACCTCTTGGAGAATCAAAATGTCAAACGGCTTCGCAAGTTTCTACTCCATCATCGCAGCGGTTGCAATCGCTACTAACGTCGAAGCGGACGCTCCCAATCTCACTTGCACTATGAATGTTTCACTCGCATTTCAAGGCGATGAAAACCACGCGGTCATTTGGGTCTCGGATGGCACACACTTCTCCGAACTTGCAGCAGTTGCCGATGCTGCGGCGAAAACTGGCATGACAAAGATCACACTCTCTGTCGAGCCGAAAGGCGGTGGTCCAATGCCTATGCATGTTACCGGTGACCAACACGTCGGCATCCAGCTCTCTGCCGGAGGTGCTAAATAGTGCCATCCATTTTTTATGCCCTTTGCACTCCGACGAGGCCGAGCAAACGCGAAGGACTCAGGCAAAAAACCAACCGTATTTCACGGTCCGAAGACGAGGTTTTAGCTGACAGTCCAGTCG
>SLFV01000482.1 GCA_007124075.1 Roseimaritima sp. | reverse complement strand
GGCGGATCGCCATCTGCCATTGCTGCTGCGATTCAAAGTGGACGCCTGAGTCGATGCCGAACGAAAGCGGCAGCCCCCGGGCTGATTCTCCTGCCCAATGCTTACGGATTTGTCGATCCTCTTCACAGCACAGGGATCGCACATGCCTTGAGTGGTGTCGTTCGCGCGGCAAAAGTGATGACCGCGCCGACGGATACGATCGAAATGCAGTTGCATCAGTACAACGCCGCATTGCGTCGCGAGATTCGCTGGCTCGACACGCTGATCGCCGGTTGTTACTTCGCAATGCCAAACTTCGAACGATTCGTCGCGTTCAGTTCGTTTTATTTTGTCGCGGCGATTCGATTCGAAGCCGCAATGGCAGAAGATCCGGCGCGATGGCCACAAGGCTTTCTGCAGGCAGATGATGCAATGTTACGCGAGGCGACGCAACGCAGCCTTGGCGAAGTCAACGATCCCTCGATCAGCGATGAAGCATTTACCAACCGTGTTCGCAAACGAATCAACCGCTGGAACACCCCAGGTCTGCTCGACCCGCAACATCGCAATCGAATCCATCACACTGCTGCACCGAAATGGTAAATCCTGCGGGGTGTTCAACGTTCACGAACTCGCATCCGCTGCCCATCCGCAGTGCCGGGACGCTACCTGCTGCGGAAAATTTCACTCGCGCATACTTGATGGACCAAGGTGCGCAACCCGTGCCCGTCAGCTTGGACCTGCTCTAAAATTTGATCGATTTCAAAGCGGTCCGCTACTTCCATCCGGCGTCCGGTCGTATACGCCAGCAGTTTTTCTATCAAATGTCGAGTGAAGCGGTCGCTGCGGGTCTCCAGCAAGACGCGTTTGAAACTCTGAAAATCATCGTACGTCTCGCCCGACGGCAGTTTGCCCGATGAATCGACCTTGGCACCGCCTCCCCCCGACGTACCCGTGGGGTATTTTTCCCGCCAACGCCCAATCGGGTCGAACGTTTCCAATGCATATCCCAGGGGATCGATGCTCCGATGACAAACGTAGCAGGCTCGGTCTTCGCTGTGCCGGGCTAATTTTTCTCGGATCGTGGTCGCGCCACTCACGTCAGCATCGATCGCTGGGACCTCGTCGGGTGGTGGCGGTGGCTTGATTCCCAGAATGTTTTCCGAAACCCAGACGCCCCGCATCACGGGTGAGGTCTCCACGCCGTTGGCACTAACGGTCAACACGCCGGACATTCCCAGCACGCCGCCGCGACGGTCGCGACTGGTCAGTTGCACGCGTTGAAAACCGTCGGCCAATCGCAGCGTGTCCTGTTCGGGCAGGTCGTACAGCATGGCAAGGTATTTGTCCACAAAGGTATAATCGGCGTCCAAGAAATCGGTGACCGGGCCGTTTTCGTCCAGCAGGTGACGAAAGAAATACCGCGTCTCGCCCTTCATCGATTCGGGCAAATTTTGCGAGTAATATTCGGTGACCGATTTTCGCGGGGGCGGGAAACTGCCGATATCACGCAGATTCAGCCACGCATCGAGGAAGCCGCTAACAAATTGATTCGACCTTTCATCCTGCAGCAACCGCTCCACTTGACCAGCCAATCCGCTGGGTTCGTCCCCGGTGGCTTCGGCAACCAGTTCGCCCGATTCAGCGGCCTGTAACAACTGCTGGTCCGGCGGCGCGGCCCACAACGCGTAGGAAAGCCGCGACGCTAAGTCGTAGGGGCCCAAGTGAGGTTCGTCCTCCGGCGTGATCTCACTGAGGTACAAAAACGAGGGAGAACACAAAATTAGCTTGACCGTGTCGAGCGCTGCCTGCCGTGGCGATGCTTCTTTCGCCAGTCGTTGTTGATAAAAAGCCGTAATCCGGCTGCGGTCCTCCTCACTGGGCGGACGTCGAAAAGCGCGAAGAGCAAACTGCTGTAACTGCTCCACCGCCCGCTCAGGGTCGAACCCGCCTTCACCAAAGACCGCGATCTCTTCCCGGGAACCCCCCGGTTCGGCAACCGGTCCCTCAATCTTGACTTCCCCAATCCGAATGTGAGGCAGCTTGCCTTCCCGCAACAGCGCAGCCCGCCGGACCCCCGTATCGGGCTTTTCGAACTCCTCCGCATAACGCTTATTCAAGCGAATCACTGACTCGCGTGATTCATAGGGACCATTGGGAAAAATGAACCGTGGTGTTTGACCCGCTTCCAACCAGACCCGAAACCGCAGCCACTCGGGCTGCTCGTCCGGCACGACCGTTACCCCCAAAATCGGCTCGATCGCCTGCGGGTAATGGATGTGTCCCTTGCGCACGTCTCCGGGAACGATCGCCAACTGAAACGGTTCCGACAGATCGATCCGAAAGAACTCGGGGTCGTAATGCGTATCGCGGTGCATCGCCTGAGCATGAACTTCGATATCGTACAGCCCTGAAACTGGTACCCCCTGCAAAAAGTCTTCGATATGACCGTACCCCCCCTGCCGCGTATCGGTGTTAGGTTGTTCGTATAGACAGAGAAACTGGTTTTTTAGAACGCTGCGATGCGCCCCGGAAAGCTCCTCGTACTGCTGGAAGTTATCGGTAAAGTGCCATGACTGGGGTTGCGTGTCTGGTTTGCCCAAACGAGTTTCCACCAATCGCGAAGCTGCCTGGAAGTATTGATCCAGCAAGAAACCCGAAGTCACCAACGCGTCGCCGATGGTATCCAGGTGATCGCTTGTGTTTTCTTTCGGAAAATCAGCCGTCAGCCCCAGTGTATCGACGCGTCGCCCAAACAACGTCGCCAGCGTGTTTTCGTATTCACGGTTGGAAAGGCGGCGCATCACCGTGCGGCCACCGGTGCTGGCCAGTTGTTCTCGCGCCGCCTGGATATGTTGCCGCAGATCGCTGACTAACGCAATCCGTTGTTCATCATCAGGCTGCTCCGCATCTTCGGGGGGCATCGTCTTTAACGTCACCTGATCGATAATCTCTGCCGCGGTGATGAAATCCGCCGGTGAGACAATCGGCAACTGAAACAACTGAAAATCCCGTTCCCCCTCGGCCTGATCGCCCTGGTGGCATTCCAAGCAAAAGCGTTGCAAGAACCTTTCCACCCCCGCAATGGCGGCATGCTGGATCGTTTCAGCCTGCTCAACCGAATCCGCCGTTGGCGACGGCTCCGAGGTGGCTGGGGGGGGCGTTTCTTGGGAAAAACCACGGGACGCCAGAATGGAAATCGCTGTCGACAACGCGAACAAAAAACTCATGCACACACAGGGGTGCACGCGGCATGCCGGTAAGCCAAAACGCATTGCAGTCAACCGACCAATCATGGGGTTTTTCGTCCGTTCCGGGGATGGAGGGTTGAATCGCAGTCTTTAAGCGAACTGGCCAGTAGCGGTTCCAAACGACGGAGCATGCACCCCCATCCGTTGGGCGATGTCCACGAATAAGTTACAAAGGGGAACTTTATTCAAACCTTCCGCTGGGACCTGTTTGAAACGCCCTGTCCCGTAGCCACCACCGGCCAAGATGATGGGCAAGTCGGAGTTCTTGTGGGAGTTTGCATCTCCGATACCGCTGCCAAACAAGACCGCCGTCGAATCGAGCAAGGTTTGTTCGCCGTCGGGAATTTCGGACAGTCGCGTCAGAAACTTGCCGAACTGTTCGATCTGGTACGTCTCCAAGGTAATCAGATCCGCAATCGCCTGGTCGTCATTTCCATGATGCGACAGACCGTGATACGACTTGTCGATCCCCAAATGCTGCGGCAAGAAACAGCCACCGATTTCCAACGTGGCCACACGCGTCGAATCGGTTTGCAGCGCCAACGCGATCAATTCGTACAACAGTGGCAGGTCCTCCACCGTATTGGTGTTAGCAGGTTGTTCAAAGGGGGCTGCAGGTTTCGGTTGGTCCGCCCAGCGACGCCGCGCGTCCAGACGTTTTTCCACGTCGTGAATCGACGTCAAATATTCGTCCAGTTTCTGCTTGTCCTCGTGATTGACCCGCCGAGCCAACGAACGGGCTTCGTCGTTGACGGTATCCAAAATCGACGCGTGCAACGCATTGGCTTTGACCTTTTGATCCAGTCTTTCCTGCGATTCGGTCACGAACAATTTTTCGAACAACTCCGCCGGCCCGGTGATGGGGGGAACCCGCACACCCGACTTGGTCCAAGACAACTGGCAACCGCCGTGAATGCCCCCTTCGGAACCGACCGTCAGCGAGGCAAACCGCGTCTGGGTGCCCACTTCGTCAGCGATGTACTGGTCGATCGTTACGTTTCCTTCGGGCCGCAGTTTCGATTCGTGATGCAGCACGCCCGACAGGAACGTGTGAACTGCGAAGTGTCCCCCACGAATGCCGTGATCAAGTCCCCGGTAGATGGTCATGTGTTCACGATTCGCGGCCAGTGGCTTCAGCAGCGTCGTAGCTTCAAACTCGGGGCCGGGCGTTTCGGGAAAAAACTGATTGCGTTGAAAACCCAGCAGGTTCCCGATGGCCACAAACCGGTGCGCACCCTGGCCAGCGCCGTGCGCGGTTCGCACAGCCGCACGTGTCCCGATCTGCGATTCTGCCAGTGATGGCAACGCTGGCAAAGCCAACGAGCCAGCGATGGACTGAAGCAGCAAACGACGTCGGTGCAGTTGGGTTGCCATGTAGGAGGCTCCGTGAAAAAGTCAGGTTTTGGGAATCCGTGACCGCTGCCGGAATCAGCGGAAGCTGGCCGCAGGGAAGGGGGCCAAAAACGTGCCAGCGCAGTAGGGCAAGGCAGGTTTCTGGGGTGGGGTGGGATCGTGAAATGGGTCATCCGATACGCAAAGAGGCCAAACGCTCGTCACGCTGGTCCTCGATCCCGCTGCTCATTATACCAAAATTGACGATGCTCGTCAGCAGGAAATGCAGAGAACTCGACCGTGAAATCCCGTTCGCGACGCAGCATCCGTTCCTCGCCGCGAAACCAATGGCTGGGGCAGGCGGACAAGTCGCACCAATCAGGGCAGGCCCCATAATCGCTGCAGGGCCCACTGCGTCCCCAGCAACAGTGTGAACAGCAGCATCAAAATCCAACCGCTTGCGGGGTCGTCTCCCAGTCGATACCGCTCGACGATCGGTGCAATCGCCGCGCGTCGTTGATTTTCAATCGTCTCGGCCAACTGATCGGCTTGATCGGGCGCGAACGCGCGGCCCCCCGCATCGGCAGTCAAAGCGGCTAATTGTTCCATGTAGCCAGGGTCGGCCAAGGGACGCATGCGTTCGCGATCCATTTCGACGACTTGAAACTCCAGTTCATCAGGCACCGCCGCCCCCGAATCGCCGTCCTCGGCAACAAATCCACGCAGGCGGTATAACCCGGCTGGCAATTCGGGCAGTTCCCCTCCCACGGTGAACTCGCCGGCCTGACTGGCTTGCTCGCTGAACGGTAAGGCGATCACTTCGCCAGCATCGGAAACCACTTCCGCTGCAAGCTTGGGCGGTGATTGGCTATCGTCACTGCTGCGCAGACGCAGTCGAAAACCGGGACGCGTATCTGGGGCAAAACGACGGGCGTCAATTTCAACCGTGATGCTGTCTTCGGCTACCGTGTCGCGTGCCAAAAGCCAGAGCATCATCTGTCGCCAAAACCGGCGATGCAACGTGCTGTTTCCCTGCCTCCACCACTGCCACGTGCTGTCACCGGCAAACGTGACGACTCGTCCTTGCCCATATTCGCCGACGACCAACAATGGGTCCTGGCGATCGGATTCCAACAAGACCTGAATTCCGGGCACGGCTTTCACGTCCGTAAAACGATTGCACTCCAGCAACGGGCGCAACTGGTCAAAGACCTGCTGCGGAGGCCGTGATGGATCCAACTGCAAAATCGGATGTGGTTTCACAACGCGTAGCGGAACCGGTTCGGTCACCCGTGATTCTGCGGGGGGGGAAGAAACCAGCGAACGCGCCAAATCTGATCGCAGTGTGATCGGTAAAACCTCCGCGATCGGGCTGCCTGCGTAGCCTCCCACGTCGAACGTGTTCAAACCACCCAACATCAACAAACCCGCCCCCTGTCCGATACGTTGCTGCAGTTGCTGCAGTTGCTCGGTGCCAAACGCATCGCTGTGCAGATCGCCAACAATAAAAATATCAAACCGATTCGGGGCCAAGACCAGGTCTAAATCGACGGGCCAACGGTCGGCAGTGTCGCGTCGAACCCAAAGGTAATCGATCTCCAGATCGGGGAATCTTCCGAGGGATTGCCGGATGCGCAACTGCTCCTGACGGGGCTCACCCTCCACGTACAAAATGCGTCCGCCCCCTTCGCGGACGTCCAGAAAAGCGATTTGCTGGTTGTTGATTGTCAACGCTTCGCCGGGCTGTTCATCGGCGCTGACCTCCAGTCGGTAACGTCCCGCTTGCGGAGCGGTTAAGGAAAACTCCACCGCTTGGCTGTCCGATTGGACGCGTGGCACAACGGATCGTACCGCCAATTCGGTTTCTTCCTGCTGGTCGCTGGAAGGAATCAGACGAACGCGAACGGGAATCTGCGCACCAACTAACGATTGCGTGCGCACGACCGCCGACAAGCTGAACTGATTACCGCTGAAGACACGTAAACTTTCGGGAAGCTGATCAACCTCGACGTCACGCTGCGAATCGTCGCCGCCACGCAGGCCAATCGGTACGGTCCACAATGGCACATCCAGCGATGACAGTGTTCTGGCCAGTTGCTGCGGCCCGGGGCCGTCGCTGCGGGAGGTCTGCGTGCCGTCCCCCATTAACACGACCCCCGCCAGCGGGCGCCCTGAGGCACCACTGATCGCGGCTCGCAAGGGAGCTGCCAGATCGGTTT
>SLFV01000348.1 GCA_007124075.1 Roseimaritima sp. | reverse complement strand
CTCCAGCAAAAGTGCCGTTAGGACTGAGGATTGGCGTTCGAATACGTTACCGGATTATCCGGAACTCCACAAAGACACTTTGGTTGACAATCGACCACACTTGCAGAAAACTGACCAACAGGGAGGTGTCCACTGCGTGCTGCGTGCGTATCATAGAAAGAGCCCTGTTTGCGACTGAAGTTTCTTGCAAGCAAAGTCTTTCGCTGGAGCGCACCGGCGATGCTGGCGTACCCATTGGTGGCCTGGCAACTCCCCAATCCAAGATGTTTTCATTACTTCGTCATTTCGAACAATCGCTGGTCCCCACATGAGTACCTATCGTTTTCCCGCCTGCCTCTGTTCGCTGGCTGTCCTGCTGCTGGCTATTGGGAGCAACGCAGTTTACGGGACTGATGAATTTCAGGTGCAACGCGATATCATGGTCCCGATGCGTGATGGAGTCCGCTTGGCCACCGACGTTTATCGCCCGGTAAATGCGGGCCAACTTGTGGAAGATCCTCTCCCGGTGATCCTGACGCGGCTACCGTACAACAAGGATGGGCAGAAGACCGCGGGCGAATACTTTGCCACGCATGGTTATGTCTTTGTCGCGCAGGACACGCGGGGGCGCTACAGGTCAGAAGGTGTCTGGCACATGTTAACCGACGATGGTCCCGACGGCGTCGATTGCGCTGCTTGGCTTGAATCGCAATCGTGGTGTGATGGTCAAATCGGCATGCTGGGTACGTCCTATGTTGGTGGAACACAGCATGCGATGGCACTGGCCGGGGCTCCCCAATTGAAAACGGTCATTCCCGTCGATGCGATGTCCAATATGGGACGTCAAAGTATTCGTAACGCGGGTGCTTTCGAGCTGAGATTTTGGAACTGGATTTTTCTCAATGCCGGTCGCGGTAGTCGCGCTGCGCGTGACCCTGGGACCGCTGCTGAATTGAAGGAATTGGCAGATCAACGCTTTGCCTACCTGAAAAACCTGCCGACTCGGCGCGGAATGACGCCACTGCGTCTGGCGCCGGAATACGAAGCCTGGTTGATCGATGCGATGGAACGCGGGGTCAACGATGACTTTTGGTCTCAGAACAACATCGTCGACGCGCCTGAGCGTTACAAAGACATCCCCGTCTACCTCGTCTCGGGCTGGTACGATTCCTGGGCGGGCAACAACACGGCCAACTATGTCGCGCTTCGCAAGACCATCCAGGGTCCCGTCTACATGATCATGGGACCATGGATCCATGGTAAGCAGTCCTCCGCGACGCACGGTCAGGTCAACTTTGGCCCGGATGCTGCGATCTCTGACCAGTGGGCCTGGCGTCGTCAATGGTACGATCACTGGCTAAAGGGTATCGATAACGCTGTGGGGAAAGCCGACCCTTTTCAGACACCTGTGCGCATTTTTGTGATGGGTACCGGGGACGGTAGCAAGGACAGTCAGAACCGTTTGCAGCATGGTGGCTATTGGCGCAATGAACAGGATTGGCCTCTGGCGCGGACCCAGTACACCCCCTACTACTTGCAACCCGGTGGCGGTTTGTCGCCTCAAACTCCGCAGGTTGCTGCCGCATTCACCCAGTACCAATTTGATCCCGAAGACCCTGTTCCCAGCATCGGCGGCAACACTTCCTCCCATAACGACATCTTGTTGCAGGGTGCCTGGAATCAGAAGGGAGGACCGCATGTTTGGAATTTCCTGGACCCCATCCCCTTATCCGCTCGACCCGATGTCGTTGTGTTTCAAACCGAACCGTTGCCCGCAGACCTGGAAGTGACCGGAGAAATTGAGGTCCGGCTATACGCTGACAGTTCGGCAGTGGATACCGATTTCACAGCCAAGCTAGTGGATGTCTACCCGCCGTCGGAAGATTGGCCGGGGGGATTCGATCTAAACATTGGCGATGGGATCGTGCGGGCAAGATTCCGGGAGTCGCTGGAAAAAGAGGTCTTGATGACGCCGGGCGAAGTGTACGAATTCACGATCAAACTGTATCCCAGTGCGAATGTCTTCAAGAAGGGACATCGGATTCGGGTTGACATCTCCAGTTCCAATTTCCCGCGATTTGACATCAATCCCAACACCGCAGACCCCTTGAATCAATACCGGCAAAAGCGGCGAGCCAGACAACGCATCTACCATGACGCGGAGCATCCCAGCCATATCCTCCTGCCGATCATCCCTGCATCATGACCGAATTGCTCGTGCAGCCGATCACAACGAAACCGCGATCCAAGCGAACGGCCGAAGCTTACCTGCGTGCCCAACGGCATAGGAGCGGTTGAAGCATCTCGGGTAATTGGTCCGGGACGGTTGCTCCGTTTCGCGACAGTCGATGGAGTCATGGGTCCGCAGATTCACATTGCGCCCGTCGTTCCGATTCGGATTTCCATTGCTGGACCAGCATCGTATCGAGCAGTAGCTGAGCGGCGTGATAAACGATCATCGGCACCAGGCTGACACCGGCATCGATTGCGATCTGCAGTCCCACCATGAGCGTTTTTTGGCTGCCAGAAATGCCGACCGCGATCTGTTCCGAACGACTGGCCCGCAAGAAACCCGCCAGATAAATCCCAACGGCTAGGGCGATGCAGTGAATTAAAATCGCGTTGGTTGCCATCCATGTCAACTCGGCCGCACTCGCTGCACTTTCGCCTTCCGTGGCGTAACCTCGCTGCGAGTGCGAACCGCCGATCAGGACCATCACCAGGATCCCGACCTGCGCGATCGTGGAGAGGCTCCGTTTGTGGCGGTTCCCCCAACCCTCCGCCCCCGCCCGGCGGATGCCCTGAGCCAGCACTAATGGAATTGCCACCAGCATCGCCAGCTTGGAGGCGGTTTCCCAGAAACCGATCTCAGTCTGCTGACCAAGCAAACGAACTAACCAAAAAGGCACAATCAAAAAACAAAACAGATTGGTCAGCACCGTAACCATCATCGCAATGCCTTCATCACCCCCACCTTGACGCGTCCAAACCGATGCGGAAGCTAACGTACAAGGGACAATCGCAGCCACAATCAGACCGCCTCCCAAGGAAGGTGTCAGCCACCAGGAAGCCAACCAAGCGAGCACCGGAACTGCGATAGCGTTTACCAGGATTGCTAGCAACCAGAATCGAGGCCTGCGAATCGTGCCCAGCATTGTTCGCGGTTGCAGCGTCAGCCCCATCAGCAAGAAAACGCTAGCGACCAAGCCGTTACGAAAAGCCAACCAGTCGGCCAGCGGCGCAAGCATTTCCGCTGCCCAAAAACCAGTAATCAGGCACAGCCCAAGCAGCGGTAGAAACCAGTTTCGCAGAAGGATTGCTAACAAGTCAGAGGTGCTCGCCACGTGTGGTAAAAGCGGTCATTGTAGCGACTTTCGGGCTACCGCTCAGCAACGTTCATCGGTTACAAGACCATGAACTTCAGGCGTGCTTATCAATGCCAGGTGCCTGAAACGGGTAAAGCGTGCAGCACCCCAACGAACACCTGGCGTGCTGTAACGCTCATTGTTTTATGGATTTAGGATGCACGAACGAACCCAGAAAGCCATCTGCCGACTGGTCTTCGTGTTCGCCTGCGCGGTGCCTACGCTAATAACCATGACCTGGATCGCCATCACGTGGACGCCCTGGTTCTATCGTTGGGAAAAACGACAGGTCGAAACAGAGTTAACAAAGCGATTAGGTCTGCGTGTCGCCGTTGAACGCTTCTCTAGGCCCGCTCCCGGAATGTTAAGGCTGGAAGGGGTTGTCGTTGCGGAACCTGAGACGTTCGCGGAGGTTGCTCGCGTCCGATTGGCGGTCTTTGCGAATCGGGATCGCAAGAATGTCCTACAGTTGCACCAACCCGAACTGCAATCGGCCCAGCTTGCGCACGCGTGGCAATTGGTTCATGACCGCTACTTGTGCCAACCTGATTGGACCGAACAGCCCATGGTCGTCACCGCAAGTGCGTTAACGGTACACAGCCAAACCGGCGGCGTGACCTTTCGCGACACGGTTGCGCGAATCGTCCCCGGCACCCGTCAGGTTGAAGGTAGTTTCGAGTTTCTTCCTGCGGGACGCGACATCGACGCGAAGGCATGGATCGGTTTTGTTCGTGATCGCCAACGCAGCATCCCCGAAACGCGCTGGCGGCTGTATACCGGTGGGGTTTCGTTGCCCGTTTCAGCTTTGGCTGATTACCTTCCTCCGCTCCGTGTGCTGGGACGCGATGCGGAATTCAACGGTTCGTTGGAATGGAAAGTCTCCACCGTCGATTGGTCGGTTGACCTGAAGGGGGCTACTTTCAGCGAAGTGGAACTAAACGATTTACTGGACCATTTACCCCACAAATGGAGCGGAAAAGCGACCGTACAACTGGACAACTGCACGATCCGCCCCGGCCAGTCGCTGGACGTATCGGGATCTTTTGTCGCCAGACGCGGCTACATTGGAACCAGTTTGCTGAAAGCCGCTCAGCAACATTTGGGGGTCTCCAGTGCAGACCTTGATTCCGATGTAGCCAACCTGTGGTACGAGCTCTGCGCCATGCGATTTGACCTCTACGGCACTCAGCTACGACTGTCGGGAAACTGTCACCAACATCGCGGGTTCGAAGCCTTACCCCCCGGCACGCTGCTGGCAGTTGCTGGCAAAAGTCTTGCGATCCGCAAGCAGGACAGCCCAATCCAGGCGACCGCGCTGGTTAGTGCGTTGGCACCAAAACACGCAGTCATGATCCCTTACAGTCGCCAAACCGCAGGAATTAGTCGTTTCCTGCTGCCGCCGGAGCATCCACCCGCAGCGGACCCGACGCCCGTCGTCCCGAGAATCACGCTCCGACAGACCAGTGCAGACGCTCAGCGGTAACAGCTTTCGAATCATCCGCTGTTCGCCGAAGAGCTATCTCCCGGTCGTTTTCGTGAATTTCGTCATAATCCCTCGAAGAGCTGACACCAATTTCCGAAAGCGATATAATAAGCGATGGTAGTGTCTCCACGAAAACCTGTTTACTTTCCCGCCTTGACAACGCCCGATCAGTAAATGGCGTTTATGCTTTCCCACCTTCAAGACCTCTCACGGCGATTCCCGCTGCGTGCTGCCGGTAGAGACGATTGAATAGAGGGCAGGTAATGATCGGGCGTTGCGTAGCGACGTCGCTTGGCGACCGTACGCGACTGTGAGGCTTGCCTTAGCGACAACAACAGCGAAACCCTATGACAGCCCAGCACTTGCGATTAAAACGCTTTCGCGTATCCCTCCGACTTTTATTGGTTTTCTGGTTGTTCGCAGGTAATGTTTCAACTGCGGACACGTTCGACACGGTCGCGAAAGACCTTCGACCATTTCTACGTCAACACTGTAGCGACTGCCACACGGGCAGCGATCCGGAAGCAAATTTCGACCTTGCCGATCTGCTGGCGGGACTGAATCGGAATAATTTCCATGCCTGGGTGCATGCCTTTGATCGCGTTGCTGCTGGCGACATGCCACCTCCAGATTCCGCGGAGCCTGAACGCGAACAGGTGGAAAAATTTTTAGCCGATGCGGGCAATTGGTTACGGGATTTCGAAATTGATCGCTTCGAGACACGGGGACGCGTCAACGCGAGGAGACTTTCCAATCTTCAATTAGAACGTTCGTTACATGCGGTTTTGGGCATTGACATCCCGTTAGCCAGCCTGCTGCCTGACGAAACGCGGACCGACGGCTTCACCACGGTCGCGACCGGGCAATCGATTTCACACTTTCAATTGGAGCAGCATTTAGACTTGGTCGACCTCGCTTTGGATGAAGCATTTCGTCGTGCGCTCGATTCGCCCAGCACGCTGTCCAAACATTTCACTGCAACTCAGGTCGCGCGAACGAACCCGAAACGACGCTGTCGCGAACCTGAAATGATCGACGATCTGGCGGTCGTTTGGGCCTCTAACTTGATCTTCTACGGTCGTTTACCTGCGACAACGGCAAAAGAGGACGGGTGGTATCGGTTTCGCATCAAGGCTTCTGCGCTCAATGTGCCTGATGATGGTGGCACGTGGTGTACGGTGCGGTCGGGACGGTGTATTTCCAGCGCCCCACTGTTGGGCTGGGTCGGCGCCTTCGAGGCCGGAGAAAATCCGCAGGAATGGACATTTGATGCCTGGTTGCCCCAGGGGCACATGCTGGAGGTTAGGCCCGGTGACAAGACGCGAAAGCAGGCAAAGTTTAAGGGGGGGCAGGTTGGTGCGGGTGAGGGTGGACCACAAAACGTCACCGGCGTAGCGATTCATTCCGTAAGCATGGAACAGATCCATTACGGACCGGATGACGACGGAATTCGCAGGCTACTGTTTGCCGATATTCCTCTTGTTCAGAACCCGAAAAACAGTAAGCCGGAACTTCAAGCCGAGGATCCGGAGCTTGCGGCAGATAAATTAATGGTGATGTTTGCCAGCCGCGCGTTCCGTCGCCCGGTTAGTGCGGAAGACATCGCGGGCTACATCGACTTGGTTCATGCGGACCTGGCGGCGAAAATGCCCCTGGTGGATGCGATTCGTGGCGGCTACCGCGCTCTGCTGTGTTCACCTGCATTCATGTACTTTCAGGAGACACCCGGCCAGCTTGATGGCTACGCGATTGCATCTAGATTGAGCTACTTTTTGACCGGTGGTCCGCCGGATGCGGAGCTGCTAGCCGATGCGACTGGCGATTCCCTGCGAGACGAAAAGGTTTTGAGTAAACATGTCGAACGTCTGCTCGATGAAGCGGGTTCGCGTCAGTTTGTCATGGACTTCACGCATCAGTGGCTGGACTTGGTGGACATCGAATTCACCGAACCTGATCGAAAACT
>SLFV01000448.1 GCA_007124075.1 Roseimaritima sp. | reverse complement strand
CCGCCGTGGCTGTTTTGGTTGTTTTTGGCTGTGGGAACGGTATTGCTGGCCTGTGTTTTGGGGGGAGTGATTGCCTATCTGACGCTGTCGATCAAGGAGATTAATCTTAACCGTCGGCAATCGAACTTCCTTGATAGCGTTACCCATGAGCTGAAAAGTCCGATTGCTTCCTTGAAGCTATATTTGCAAACGCTCACGCTACGCGATGTTGATCCACAGCAGCGGGAGGATTTTCACCGATTTATGCTCGAAGACGTGGAACGTCTAGACTGTCTGATCAACCACCTTTTGGATTCGGGCAGGATTCAAAAGGGATCGCTGATGGGGGATGACGAATGCGTCTGTCTGAGTGGGTTGCTGACTTCCGTTGCCGGACTGGTTTGTGACCGGCATCGCATCGATCGCAGTACCATCCAGCTTGAAGTTCCGGAGATGCAGGTCTTGTCGAAGCCGATCCAGCTTGAGATCCTGTTTCGGAATCTGCTGGACAATGCGGTTAAATACGGTGGCTCTCCGCCCCAGGTGCTTGTCCAAGCACGTCGTCAGGGGGCGCACACGGTGGTGCTGGATGTGCTGGATAATGGTGATGGAATTCCCGCCGACCAACGCCGCAAGGTATTTGGGAGATTTGTGCGTTTGGGCAATGAACTGGAACGCTCCCGAAAGGGAACCGGGTTGGGACTGTACCTTGTTCGGACGATCGTCAAGTCGCTAGGGGGGACGGTGCGTATTTCCGATCGTCGTGATCGTGCCGGGACTCGATTCGAAGTCACGCTTCCCGGCGTGCAGTCGTAAAGAAAGGACCTATTGATGCGACAACATATCTTAGTTGTCGAAGACGAACGCCACTTGGGTGTCGGTATTAAGTACAACCTGGAGGCCGAAGGGTTTCGTGTCACCTTGGTCGAAGATGGGCCAACCGCGCTGCGGATCCTAGGCAAACATGCCGATGGGGTTGATTTGGTGGTTTTAGATCTAATGCTTCCAGGCATGAGCGGATATGACGTATGTGAAACCATCCGCAAACAGGGCTGTGATGTCCCGGTCTTGATGCTCTCTGCACGGACTTTGGCGGAAGATCGTACCCGCGGTTTTGACGTGGGTGCCAACCAATATCTTTCTAAGCCGTTTGAGCTGATGGAGCTGCTGTCGCGCGTCCGCAATTTGCTGGGCTTTTCCACGCGTAGTGCAAACGTGAATTCGTCGGTGGCATTGCAAGCCGTAACCGAAGTTGAATTTGGGATCATGCAGATTAATTTTGAAACTCACCAGGTCATCCGAGAAGGCAAGTCGTTCCGGATGACGCCAAAGGAACTGCGGCTGTTGAGATACTTTGTCGAGAATCCGGATCGCGTCATCAGTCGCCAAGAGTTGTTGCGTGAGGTTTGGGAAATGAGCGGAAATCTACAAACCCGCGCGGTTGACCAATTTATCGCGAGATTGAGAAAAGCGATCGAGCGTAATCCCGCCTCGCCGGTACATCTGCTGACGATCCGGGATGCGGGCTACCGCTTCCTGTTGGAACCGTCTGAACCATGGGAGCGGGACTCCGATCCGCAAACCATCGACTAAGTTAAGTTTCACCCCCGGCACGTTTTTGCAGCGGGGCAATGGTCAGCACATCGACCGGCAGGACCTGCTAAGACCATCAGCTCCCGTCTCAGCAAAACGCAGACTATTTCCTCCCTTTGAGATTCATTGCCATGAGCAACCTGTTTCGTTTGACCTTCGTCACTTTGAGTATCATTTGCAGCATGAACGGTTTGTCGCTGGCGGAGGAAATTCAGCCTTGGCCTGAGAATCCGTGGTACTGGTCTTACCGTGGCCAACCGGTACTATTGCTTGGCGGCAGCGATGACGACAACCTGTTCCAATGGCCAGCGGAAAAACTGATCCCTCAATTGGACCGGATTGCGGCCGCTGGTGGAAACGTCGTTCGAAACACGATGACCGATCTGTATCAGCACCTGACTCGGCAACGCGGCTTTGCCGATCGACCGGTGGTGCTGGGGCGTAGCCGTGGCGGATTATGGGTCAGCCAATGGGCATCGCGAAATGTATCAAAGGTCGCCGGTCTAGCCGGGATTTACCCCGTCTTCGATTTGACGACCTATCCTGGCTTGGAAACTGCCGCGCAGGCGTATGAGCTTAGCGTAGAACAACTGCAAGACTCCCTGGAAGCCCACAACCCGATTGCGCACGTCCACCGCTTGGCCGCCGCCGCCGCGGTACCCGTGTTCCTGATTCACGGGGCCCCGGATCAGGTGGTGCCGCTGGAACCCAATTCCGCGACCGTGCAACGTTTGTACGAAGCCGCTGGTAACCCAGCGGCGATTGATTTGGAGGTGGTTCCAAACCAGGGGCACAATTATTGGCCCGGTTTCTTTCGCAGCAAAAAGCTTGTGGACTTTGTGGTCCGAAACGCATTGCCTGAGCAACCCCAACAGCCCATTGATAAAGGGGGCTGACCCTCTGGGGACGATGCGAAAGCAAAAGAAAATCGAGAGCTGGGGGAGGGTCCGGGGCTTTCTGGAATGCGGGTTCGTGTTATCGACTTCGTGATCCAATTAGTCCGCCGCGTCGCCAATCTGTCGTAGGCTTAGTTCCACCTCCTTCAGGTCCATTACCTGATCGCCCGGCAGCGTTCGTGCAACGAGGGCCAAGCGGGTTCGCCCTGCCGGGAGATCAAGCGTGCCGACCGGCAGTGAGTACCAATCGCGGTTGCGAAAACGGGCGCGTGAGCGAGGGTCGCGATCAGGTAGCGGGATCTCCGGTGCCGCGGCGGTGGGTAATATCGTTGATACCACTTGCTCCCCGGCTGCGATTTCCAGCTTCGCTCCAGCATCCGCAGGGTCAATGCCCAGGCGGAGGACGACCGCGTACGTGCCCGCCGTAGCAACGTTTAAATCGAACCACACTTTGGCACCAATCGAACGCCAATTCGTTAGCCAATCATTGGCAAAGCCGGGGCCGTTGGCAAACCGCAACGGAGGATCAAAGAAGGCTTGCGGCGCATGCAAGCGGACCGGGTTCTGTTGGGGGTAACCAACCGGCAACGGAAACCGCTGTAAGCCTTCGCTGGAAACATCGTCAAACCAAGCTTCATAGGCGGTACTTAACTGCGCTACAATGTCCCGGTGCTGGTCCGCGATATCGGTCGCTTGGCCAGGGTCCGCCAGCATATCATACAACTGCCAAGGCGTAGCGTCGTCGTCACGGTTCTTCGCACTGGAACCGCCCTGAGGTCGGGGAATCTCGCGCACCAGACGATACTGATTGGTCCGCACCGCACCGGGATAACGATTGGTTTCATCGATTGGGTTATGGGTGAAAATGGTTCGTTGTGGCCAGTCTGATGGGTCTTGCTGTTCCAAGAGGGGCCGCAGTGAGATTCCGTCCAGTTCTGGGCCAGCAAAATCGCTCACGCCGCACAGATCCAACAGCGTTGGCAAAATGTCGATGTGGGATGCCAATTCGGGAACATCGCGTGCACTCCAGCCAGCGGCGGACCAGCGGCAAAAAAAGGGTACACGGCAGCCTCCTTCATGGACGGAGGTCTTGCCGCCACGCATTCCCGCGTTGTAGGTGGATACGCCCGCCGTACCGCCGTTGTCCGACAGAAACATGACGATCGTGTCATCCAATAACGCTTCCTGGCGGAGGAAATCCAGTAATCGCCCCACATTGTCGTCAATATTTTCGCACATTCCGAAATACGCGGAGACTTTGTCGGCCAACCCCATCGCCTTATATTTGTCGAAGTAGCGGTCAGGGACCTGGAACGGCGAATGCGGCGCGTTGTACGACAAGTAGCAGAAAAACGGTTGCGTTGGTTCTGCACGCTTGGTGGCGGAAATGAACCGGATTGCTTCATCGGTCAACACGTCCGTGATATACCCCTGGGTCGCTTCGAACCGCGAACCTCGCAACAGCGGTGCATCAAAATACGTGTTCCAATGGCCGTTGTTGAAACCAAACGATTCGTCAAACCCTTTCCCCTGCGGCGTGTAGGGGTATTGTTCGCCGTTATGCCACTTGCCAATGCACGTCGACCGATAATCGGCCGCGCTCAGTGCCGCCGCGATCGTGACTTCGCTTCGTTTCATCGCCTCCCGATGATGTGTGACTCCATGACAACCGGTGCGCAGCGAATGACGCCCGGTCAACAACGACGCGCGGGTCGGGGCACAAAATGAGTTTACGTAAAAGCGATCGAACCGCACGCTGCTGCGTGCCAGACTGTCCAAGTGAGGCGTCTGCAAGTAGGGATTGCCATGAATCGATAAATCACCATAGCCTTGGTCATCGGTCATGATCAGCAACACGTTGGGCGCCGTGGCTGCGGCCTGATACGCCATCAGCACTGCGGCAAAAGCATAGACCCACCGAAAAGGGACACGCGATGTTGTCGGACGTATCCAAAATGGCACGGCATTCATTGATGATTCCCCAAGTTACGGACTAACGGACGGATGGGCCTTCACATTCGTTTGGATGATGGAATTTCCGACAAGATCGATGCCCAAAAAGAGAATAGAACCTTGCGATTCAGAAAGGTCTAGCCTGTTTCCTCAGGGGATCAACTATCAAAAAACGACTGCTGTAAAACGTCCGGATTAAGCCGTCCGGATTGACGCGCCGCGCCTGTTCGAAGGTTGACGATCGTCACAACCGCAGGGCTGAACAGCCGTGGGTCGACCTTGTAGAAGTCGTAATCGTAGCTCTTGAAGACTTCCGCGAACGGTCGCCCGTAGTCTCGCGAAGCTTGGCTAGGAATTTGGTCGATCACGCGCTCGACCTCGGTTTGGTCAACATCGACCCACAGTGTGACTCGACCACCATAAAGAATCGCATCATTCGTGCGGCCGATTCCGCCCACCACATCGTTCCGTCTTGCGATTGGCGGCAACGGCGCGACCCCCCACCCCGCACGAACCTGACGCGCATCAAAACCACATTCATGTAACTTGTGCATGGCCGTTTCAACGCTGCGGGCAACCACTTGAATGCTCCCTGCCAACGAACCAGCGGGCGCAACACATAGGGTCATATGTTCTGCAGGTCTATTTACACAATTGGCCACTTCCGCGACTGCTCCCGCAGTAGGCAGCTCAGTCGACTCCAAAACTCCAACGGCAACGTTCGACCGCTCAGCCAGCCCCAAGCTTTCCAGCACTGGTTCCCGACCTCGCAATAGACGGAAGGGCCCGCTCCCCATTGCGAAATAATCGTCCGCCTGCACTGGCCAGCCAGCGTACTGTGACCCCAGGCAGGCGAGTAGCGGCCGATCTGTTTGCACCGTAACCGCAGGCTGCAGGGCAGGACCAGCGGTATCGTCGGCTTGCAGAGCCACCTGGACTTGGTCCCCCATGCAAAGACGCGTCAGCAGCAGACCCGCCGCCAAGGATCCTCGCGATTGGACCCCGAAATCTAAAACCTCCGCTCCCGCGATGGTGTGGGGTTCGATGCCAAGCTGAGGATTGTCGGCGACGATCCGTGCTAACCGATATGCTGATTCGTTAAGCGACATAAGTTGCGGTGCTGGTGAAAATCGAGTGCGGGATTCAGAGAAGGCACGCTTAACGCCGAAGTTCGCGGAGTGTGCGTTCCAAAACATCTTCCGAGGGTCGGGTGGGGGATTGTCGCTGGAGTGGACGTGCCCCACCAGGGTTTTGTTGTGCCACGGCCGTTTGGTAGGGATCCAAAACCACATCGTCTGCCAGACGATTGCCCGGCGGTAGGACAAAAAAGCCAATGCTCCGCGGTTGATAATTGACGTCTTCAATTGCTTGAGGGCTTTTCCCGGTTCGGTCGATGGCGATCGATTGTAGGAAAATTTCATAAACGCTAAGGTCAAACCAACTGGCAGGGGCAAGCAGCGTTTGAATTTCATCGATCGCTACAAAGCCGTCCGGTGTCAGGATTTCGTACCTTTCGATCAGAACACCCCCAGGATCCCGCGGAATTTCGATCATTGAAATGCCACCGGCTGGAATCCGTAACTGGCGAGCGACTTGTCCGGTACGGAGGTCGCCCAGCACCACCAGTAGCTCATTTCGATGCGAGTTTCGCAGGCGAACCTGAGCAGGCGCCAGTGGTTCCAGTATCCGATGCTCGGGGCGTCGAAGACGAACTACGGGAATCGATAGATCGGCAGGGGGTGGTTGGTACTGAACCAACCAATACTGTGCATCACTGCGACTGCTGCGTTCCAACCTAACTAAACCGTCGGCGGCTCCTGCTAGTGAACGTCCCGGGTAGGCAAGACTGTCCAAACGGATTCCGCCACCACCATCGGAGACCGCTCGCCACAACTGCCTAGTTTCCTGACGCGTCGGCGCCACCGTCATCGGGCCTGTGACATCGGTCGCGGACAGTGACCACAACCGTCCCGTGCGGACCAGTTGCAGACGCACAACATTCCCCTCCACGGGCAACAAGGTCCAAAACTGACCTGGCGCTTGCGCTGGGATTTCCATTCGCACCTCACCGGCCGCAGTGGCATGCAAAACCAAACCGGTACGTTGCGCATCGACCGTGCTGACCCGCCCTCGACTTTGACGATCGTCGGCCACGGCTGCCTCCCGAACAGGGATTCTCAGCTCCAGTGGCTCAAACCGTTGTGGCGCGGCGGCGGGTTCAGCCTGCGGAGGCCTGGGGGGGGGCGGGGCAACGTCGGGCGCTTGTGACATCAAGGGGGAAGCAGAGGGAAGCATCCACAACAGCCCGAGACACACGGCCAAACGACCGAAGCCCCCATTGAATGCTCGCGCTGGAAGCGGGTTGGGAATGCATGTTTT
>SLFV01000527.1 GCA_007124075.1 Roseimaritima sp. | reverse complement strand
TGGGTCGCAGCAAGCCCGGACGCTCCTCCGCAGGCGGACCATCCAATATCTTACGGCGGCGTGATTCGTCGTACAGGCAGCCATTGTAATCGCGTGCAATATCAGCTTGGTAACCGATCACTTCGTGATGATCAGGGATTTCCTCGGTTCGAAACTGCACGCCAGCGTTGGGGTTTTCGCCTTCAATTTTGAACTGAAGTCTCAGTTCAAAATCGCCAAACCGACGCTCGGTCCTCAGAAACTCATTGCGAGGGATTTTGCGATCCAAACGCCCGGCGACGATCTGCCCGTCTTCGATTCGAAACCATTCATTCACCCCGTGCCAACCGTCAAAGCTGCGTCCGTCAAACAAGGAGACGAAACCGTCTTCGTCCGTTTCGCCTCCGCGTGTGGGATCCAACCACGCGGAGCAGACCAATGTGCCTATGACCAACCAATAGATGCTTTTCCGCGTCATTCCTGCAACCTTAACAACTTTGCGAGCCCGTCATTGAAAAAAGAACATCGCAGAATTGTAACGCAAACGCGGAACGCTGTTGAAGAACATTTTGAAAGGAACTTCGCCATTTCAGGCGAGCGGCAGATCAGAATCTAGCAGCCCTAGCTATCTGTCTGGTCGACAACCTTCGCCCTCCCTTGCATTCCGGCGTCGCAGGACTGGGCGAAGAGATCACCGAATCAGCCGCCCGCCTTCGGCACCCCCCGGCCGCACACCCACAGCGGAGGGGGGGGTAAGAAGCGTATTGGGGCCGGTGAGGCATTCCCGCAGGCGCGGTGAAGCAACCGTCGCCGCCTTCTGCTCCGCGAAAGCAGCGTCCAGTGGCTTTATTTCTCACGGGCAACAGACGACCTTTTCAGCCCATGCTGCCGAAAGATTCACATCCCTTCAGGAAATGTGCGTTGCCTCGATCCGCCGCAAAACTTGGTGTTCCGCCGGGCTGACCCAGCCAAATCCAAACATTCCTCCCGACGCCGCAGCGACACGTTTGGCCGAAGCCAGGACAGAGCGTCCCCGATTGGCGAACCAGGTAGACCCCAGAACACCCACGCGCGACACCGTGAAATCGTGCCACAACTGCCAAAGCTCAGGCGCGGGACGTCGCTGCAGCCAGGAACGGTACTTTTCAATGGCCTCGACGTTCGTGCAGATGTCCGAATCGGCAATCGCCAGCTCTGCGGTCCTTCGTTCCTCGGCAGTAACCGAACCACTTGCCCAAGCCGCCATCGCAACCGGCAGCAAGGTCAACGCCTCCACGGTTTCCGCGCGGAAACCGTGTTGCATCAATCGATCCAGAAGATCCTGGTCCGTGATCCCCGTGTACTCCGCCAGTCGTTGACGGATTTGCCCTGCGCTGAAGTGTTGATGAGAGCCATCGCCCAGCGACATCGTCGTGCGACCGCATTTCAGTTCAACGGCCCGCTGCATCGGACAGCGTAAGTGGCTGATCGGTGCCATGACAAAAAACTCCCCGTGAAACTCGGAAGAAACTAAACGCCCGGACATTTCTTGTGCAGCCAGCAAAATGCCCCGTGCGCGATCAATAGTGCCAAGCACCATTGATCATCCCGGCCAGCAACTGCGTAAGCCGCACATTTTGTCATCGTCAATGATACGCATGTGGCATCAAAGTGTCTTGTTAATTGCTTGGCCGTAAACGTTAAATTTTATTTAGCATTTCGAGTTCGTTTTTCATGTCAATCTGCGGCCGCTGAAACCAGCGCAAGCTGGAAAAATGGAGCGATTTTCATCCGCCACCGAAAGTGCGAAACGACTTGAAACTGGATGCTTTGGCGATCAGCGAGCCGTTTCGCGAGATGGCATCGCAAGCCGCCACGATTCCTGTGGTGTCAGCTCTGTGCGGGTTCGCCTGCCACGTCCAACAGCACCCCTTCCGGCCCCGCATTTAATATCAGAGTCTCCCCCAACGTCGTTTGTTGTTGCCAACTGCTGTGGATATGTCCGCAGACCACCAATCGCGGTTGCCGCTGTAGGATGATTTCTCGAATCGCCGAGCTGCCTCGGATGCGTCCGGTTGAATCGTGGTCCACGGTATCCAGCGGTGGGGAATGGACGACCAACACCCCATGTCGAGGGCAGTCCTGCAGCAAGCCCAACGCGGTTTTTTCGTCAAAATCGTAGCTCCAATCACCAAACGGCGTGACAGGGATCCCACCGCCCACACCCCAAAACGCAACTTGGTTGATCGTACAGCCCGCACCATGCAGCACGACAGCAGACCGCCAGACCGCAGCGGCATCTGTCAGTTCCTCCGCCGTCTCGCCGTTGCCGGGCACCAGGATCGCGGGTCGATCGATGGCCGCCAGGATGTCCAGCGTGTCGGCCAATCCCCGATGCTGCTTGGCAAAGTCACCCGCACCCAGCAAGATATCCGCTTCGTTTGCTTTGCGAACCAATTTGCGCGCGGCCGCTTGATCGCAATGCAGATCACTAAAACAAAGAAATTTCATTTGCAAGCTCCAGTTTTTCTTCCGGCGATGGGTTGAGCAAACCGGTATTGTACGCAATCCTGCCGCCTGACCCATCGCGTCCGACTGGTTTGTCAATCACTTTCGCCAATACCCATGCTTCCCCATGTCTGCCAACCCTCCAACACGCCGCATCACCACGGCCACCCTGGCCAAGATGGCGCTTCAGCGGCAACCGATCACGATGCTGACCGCTTACGATTACCCGACCGCTGCCATTTTGGACCAAGCCGGGATCGATTGTTTGCTGGTTGGTGATTCGCTGTCCATGGTCGTCCAAGGGCGCGAAACGACGTTGCCGGTCACGCTGGATCAGATGATCTATCACGCCGAAATGGTCGGACGTGCAGCCCAGCGGGCGTTTGTGGTAGTCGACTTGCCGTTTCCCGAAGGCCAGTTAAGCCTTCAACGGACGTTGCGGGCGGGGGCTAGGATTTTACAAGAGACGACCTGTCACGCGGTTAAGTTGGAAGGGGGCAGCGAGCAAGCCGATCGGATCGCGGCGTTGGCAAACGCTGGCATCCCCGTCATGGCCCATGTTGGTTTGCGGCCGCAAAGCGTGCACCAAGCGGGAGGATACCGCGTGCAACGCGACGCGGAACGACTGATTAATGATGCAACGGTCGCACAGCAAGCCGGTGCTTTTGCCGTGTTGATTGAATGCGTTGCTGCGCCAATTACCGCCCAGATTACCCAAACGCTAACGGTGCCAACGATCGGTATCGGCTCCGGGCCCGATGTGTCTGGCCAAGTCTTGGTGACGCACGACCTGCTGGGGCTGACCGCAGGTCACGTGCCGAAGTTTGCCAAGGCGTACGCAAACTTGCGTCAGACGATTACGTCGGCAGTTCAACAGTTCGGTCAGGAAGTTCGCAACGGCCAATACCCCGGCCAAGAACATTCTTTTTGACGCTTGAGGGCTAATGAGGATCGAAGGCTTAACAAAATCGTGCTGCGCATTCCGGATTGGGACGAATTGCGATCTAACCGGGAACCTGCCACAAATGGCCGCCGCTTGGCGTTGGGGGGCAAGGGCCTCATTTTTACCGGTTAGCCAGCGTTGAACCGTTTAGCCGGCATTGAACATGGCTGAACAGGCTCCAATCGATGGTGCTAATCGTCCTAACGATAGGTCAGCCTTGGTTGTTGCCCCTTCGTTTTTGGCGAGAAAAAAGTCGTCTTGTACCCAACGACATGACTGTTCTATTATTCCGACACGGACTGGACCGAACGAGCCGCAGTCTGTTGGCACTTGGATGGGAATCGATAGTCATGGTGGACGATCCGGCGGGCAATCATTATTTAGACGCTTTACGGCAACGTACAACGCGGCGTCGCGGCCAACGCAGTCGTCGTACGCGCACACTGGTCTTACTGGGATTGGCGACGTTGGCAATCCTGGTATTGGTGCTGCCCAGCGTTGCGGCCCATACAAGCATCGGGCATTCGATGGTCCAGCGAATCGCCGCCGGCTACGGGTTTGACGTGCGAGTCGATACGATGCAGTTCGGTTGGATCACTCCGATTCGACTCGATGGTGTTGAAGTCGTGGGCGCCTCCGGGGCGACCAAGGCGACGATCGAAACCGTGCAGACCGAAATCAGGATCCTGGACTGCATCAAAGGGCTTTCCAGCCTCGGTGCGATTCGGTTGGGTGGTATTCAATCAGAAATTGCGATTGATCATGGCCGCAGCAGCCTAGAAGACGACCTGTCCATCCTGTTGGCGGATGATGCGGATGGCAAGGGCGTGACCGGACAGGTTGAAATTCATGACGCCAACGTTTTGGTTCGTGATCTGCAAGCGGCGACGCAATGGTTTGTCGGCAATGTCGATGTGACGGTCGACATGTCCGCGGCGTTGATCGATGTGCATGGTTCGGCGGTGTTGACCGATCCGCAGCACGCCAACGGTGCGATTGAATTCGCGTTGCAATTGCCCGCTGCTGCTTCGACTTACAATGCCGGCCAAGCGGTTTGGACGACGGAAGTGCAGATGCGTAATGTTCCGCTGCACATCGTGACGCTGGTTAAAAGCCGTTTCCCTGAATCCGCTGGTGGGCTGCCTGATCAGTTGTCCGGCGACGCGACCGGAACGCTGCACGCGTCACAATTGACCAGCGGTCCGCTCATCACCCGTTTTCAGCAACTTGAAGTTCGAAAATTGGTGGCCAGTGACAAGCGGTTGGGGACGCGGACTTGGACCAACGAACTGGCGCAGGTTAATGGAACGATTCGCTACGTTAACAATGGAGTAACGACAGAAGGATTGCGTGCGGCCGCCGATTTCGGGCACGTTACCATGTCGGGCACGGTCCCGCTGCCCAGTGGATCGTTGGACCCGCTGGCATGGATGCAAACGATCAACGGCAGTGGCTCGCTGGATTTGGATCTGGTGCGACTGGACCGCTCCGCCCCTGGATTGCTGCCGCTACGGGCTGATACGCAGCTTATCGACGGCCGCGTTCTGGGCAAAATCGACTCCCGGCAGGGGGACGATGGGATCTACCGCACGGTCTGTTCGTTACGCACCACCCCAATGCGTGCACGGTCGGGAAATCGCAATGTCACGCTGGAACCACTTACCGCCAATGCGACGATTGCACTGCGTGATGGTCTGCCGAACGCAGAACAGATCCGGGTGGCCAGTGCGTTCGGGTCGGCATCGGGGCAAGGCGACTTGCGCGCGGGCAAAGCCGAATTCGATGTCGATTTCAATCGCTTGGCGCTCATGTTGCAACCGCTGGTGACACTTCCCGATGCGGGACTGCGAGGAATCGCGCGAGGGAGTCTCTCCTGGGCAGCCGCTCAGGGGAACCAATGGAATTTGAAGGGTGATTTCAGTGCTCGCGATTTAAATTTGCAAATGCCCAGCGGTCAGGTCTTGCGGCAACCCCAATTAGCAGCAAATTTGCAAGCAACGGGTATTTGGGATGGTGAAACCCTGACGGAGTTAACTCGATTTCAATCCTCGCTGCAGGGGGACGGTCATCGCTGGTCGGCGAACTTACGCAGTGCGGTTGCCAGACCTACCGAAGGCAACGTCATTCCACTGCGAATCGAGGGCGCTGGTGACGGGCGTTCGGTCGCGCAATTGGCGGCACCCTGGTTGCCCGCGGATCTGAAAAGTGTCGAGGGGAATTTTCAGTTGCAAATGGTTGCGGACGTTGCGCAGGATCGTGGCCAAGTCCGATCGGTCGATATCAACTGGCAGCAGCCTAGAATTGTTTGGGGTACTTCAGCTTTCAGTCAGCCTGGCTTGATCGTCAAATTCGAAGGAGCGTACAAATGGCCTTTGAACGTTATGACAGCCAACACACTGACACTGGAAAGCGAAGCGTTCACGATGGCAGCCGCGGGGCACTCCAGCAGCGATGCTGCAGAAATGGAATTGGGCTGGAGGTTCGACCTGCAGCGGTTGCAAAATGCGGTTCGGCCTGTGGTTACCCCCGGTCCACCGGCTCCCGCGAATCGTCCGATCCAACCGGTCAGCTACACGTCGGCAGCGCCGGCCGGGTCGCTGGACCAGTATCGCTTCGCTGGTCGTAGCGAGGGCCGTGCAACGGTAAGTCAACAGGACGGGATCTGGTCGATCGATACCGACGCGCAAGTCACAAACTTTTCGTTGTCACGTCTGGGAACCGGAGTGTCGCAAGGATTTACGGGGCCCATCCGTTTGCAGGCTTCCGCACGCAATTCGGCACCTGCCCCCAGTTTGCTGTGGAATGAACCCAGCGGCACGGTACGTGGCATTTTGCGTTACGACGCTAGTACCGGCGGCGCGGTCGTGGATCATGTCCAGGTCACAACGCGTTGGTTCAATACGGTCCTGGATGGCCATGTGATTTGGAATACTACCCAGGGCGAAGTCAAATTGATGGGGCCGACGGAAGTGAACATGGCGCAGATTTCCCAGCAGCTATCCGAGCTGGCGGGACAGTCCGTGCGACTGGAAGGGACGCACAAAACTCCCTTGGAAATCGAAATCCAGCGGCAACCCAATGACGAATTGGCGATCCAGGTGCTCGGTTCGGTCGGATGGCAGAAGGGAAAAATCGCGGATATCAATTTTGGACCCAGTGTTGCCAATTTGGACATCAGGGAAATCCGCACGGTGATCGCACCGACGACGATTCCTATGCAGATGGGCCAGTTAAACGTCGGCGGCACAGTTCATTACGAAAATGGCCATTTGTGGTTGGAGCAGCAGCCGGGACGATTTGCGGAAAATATCCGTTTGGAACCGCAAATGGCGAGGCAGTGGCTGAAATACGTTGCCCCCTTGGCGGCCGACGCTACCGAAATGAGCGGGATGAGGAGCCTGGATTCTACGGAGTGCGTGATC
>SLFV01000237.1 GCA_007124075.1 Roseimaritima sp. | reverse complement strand
TTTGGTGGGGTAGTCGTTGTTGAATTCGTCAACAATCGGTTGACCGGCAGTGGCGACAGCGACCCCGACCTCGTGATTTTTGAATCGGGCGCGGTGGAATCCGTACTTGTTGAAATCAGTCGCGACGGCGCGACCTATCACCCGGTGGGCGTTGCCGGTGGTGCCAATAACCAGATCGACATCGACGCGTTTGGATTCGGTCCCCAAGACCAATTCCGTTTTGTGCGGTTAACCGATTTGCGCCAGGGGGATCCAACCTCCTTGACCGTGGGTGCGGACATTGACGCGGTCGGGGCGATCAGCAGCGTCGTTGTCGATCGGTTTGTGGCCGGTGGTGAGGGGATTCAAATTCGCCACAATGCCGCTCCGACGCTGCTGAACAATGTCATCGCCAACGCCATAATCGGTTTGAATGTCGATGAGACCAGCACGTCGACGGTTCTGGGCGGTATGACGTTCTATCGCAATGCCGAAGCGTTGGAGGGATTGGCCACTCCGGGCAGTTTTGCCCAGTTTGTTCCTGAGACGGAGGAGTTGTTCGTTAGTGCTGGCGAATTGATTTTTACCCCCAGTGACGGTGCTCCGATCATCGATAGTTCGATCGACTCGCTGGAAGATCGCGCCTCCTTGGTTACGGTTCGCAGCCCGCTGGGACTGCCCCCCTCGCCAATCATTGCTCCGATGTTTGACGTGAACGGTCAACTGCGAGTCGACGATCCGACAATGCAGTCGCCGTTTGGTTCGGGGGAGTTGGTTTTTAAAGACAGAGGTGCCGAGGAACGCAGCGATGTAACCGGACCAAGGGCGATCCTGACTTCGCCGCGGGCTGCGGAATTGGGGCAGGGTTCGACCAGTGCCCAAGTCTTTGGCGAACTGCCCAGGTTCTTTGAGATTCAATTGATTGATGGTTTGACCCCCGCCGACACCGGATCAGGGGTGGGAATCGATGATCGGTCGGTCAGTGGCGATGCGGTCCTGGTGACCAAAGACGGGGTGCCGCTGGTGGAAGGCGTTGACTATCGTTTCGGATACAACCCAAGCAACAACACAATCAGGATCACGCCGCTGGCCGGTGTGTTCCAGCAAGACGCGGTGTACGTGATCCGTTTGTTGGACGCAACCGATTCGGTGATGCGAGGCCTGCCGGCGAATTTAACGGTTGATGGTTCGATTTTCCGAGTCATTGATCAATTGGGCAATTCGACATCGTTCGAGTACGAATCGTTCATCACGGTCCGTGTGCCGCAGACGTTGCCCGGCGTGATCGGTGCGGATGGTGCAACATTCACGCTTACCGATGGAACGAATCGCTTGACCTTCGAATTGGACGACAACGCTTTCGTCAATAACTTCGAAGCGGTCCCGGTTCCGATCCCCGTGGGTGCGAACGTGGAGGAAATCGCCGCGGCGATGGTTCAGGTAATCAACCAGTCGTCGCTGCAACTCAGTGCTTCGTTGCACGCTGGAGGTGAACTGACGATCGTCGGCAACGACCCGCTGACCTTCTTCGATCCATTGGAAACAGGCATGCTGGCGCGAGGTGCCGTGGGCACTTCGGTCGGATTCGGGTTAGGGATCCCCGCCGATATACGTGCCGCTACCGGGCTGGAGGATGGGCAAACATTCGTGATTCGTCGTGGCGCGGCTCAGCAGGTCGTGTTTGAGTTTGACACGAATAATGTCTTGCAAACCCCCGGTGCAGTACCCGTTCGGATTGCTCCGGGACAAACCGTCGATCAGATTGCCGACGAACTGGTGCGCGTGATCAGTGGTGCGGGGTTGGGTTTGGCACCGATCAATGCCGGTGGCGGTCGCGTCGCATTGCAGTCGGATGTTAGTTACACCGTTGACTTGGGCAACTCCGTGCTGCGTCAATTGGGTGTTCCTGGTCAACCGGCCAGCCTGCCAGTGGTGCTATTTCCCGGCAGTTCTGAAACCCAATCGGCATCCACGCTGGCAGCAGCCATCAACGATGCCCAACTGCCGGGAGTCTCCGCCTCTGCCGTCGGTAGCCGTGTATTTCTGACCGGTGCGACCGCCGCGACGGGCGTTGGCGTGGTTGAATTACCAACGATTCGCGACAAGGCGGGCAACCTATTGCAAAGCAACCAGCCCACCGGTCGGACCGAATTGACAGTCTTTGTCGGTAGCGGTTTTGATTATGGGGACGCCCCCGCACCCTATCAATCCTTAATCGCCGATGGTGGACCGCGACGCCGAATCGATCCGACATTGCGACTGGGCGAACGAGTCGGTCCGAAGAACGATGCATTGGTTCCCAACGCCGATCCCGATGACGATGGAGTCAGCTTTAGCGCTCCCTTCCGGCGCGGTTTCACAACCCGGGTCGATGTCGACGTGCAAGCCGACTTGGGACAACCCTGGGCCTTGGATATTCTGGTCGACTGGAATCGTGATGGTCGGTTTGACGGACCTAACGAATCGCAGCGATTCGGTTCGCCAGGCAATCCGGCGGGGCTGCCCGGTTTCTTTGGTTCGGTCACGTTGGACACACCATTTGACGCAAGCGTTGGCGCCAGTTACGTCCGCGTCATCTTGACAGGCATGGCTGATGACGGAAGTTTGTTGGAAACGGGTGAGATCGAGGATTGGCCAATCACGATCACGACGAATCCGTACCAGAACCCAAACGTCAACGCCGCTGGTTTCTCGATGGCGGAGGACGTTAATGATGATGGTGGCGTGACCCCGCTGGATGCGGTACAAGTGATCAATGCCTTGCGACGCGCGGGGTCGCCAGTGATTCACCTGAACCCGGCCCCCGATATCTTGTTGCCAAAATATCCCGACGTCGATGGTGACGGACGGATTACGGCCAACGATGCGTTGCGGGTGATCAATCGCCTGAATCGCGAGTCCCGACCTTTACCCGGTGCCCCGCAGGGTGAATCGATCGTTGTCGGGGGCGCTGTTTACGAAGCCGTTCCTGGGATCGCCAATCAGACGAAGAGTCAAAGTGATCAGGAAGCGGTGGCCCAGGACCCGCTCCTGGACGCCACGCCAACACCTCCGCCCAAGGCTACCTCGGGTAGCGGTTCCGTCTTTGACATGGCAACCGAGATCGGGATCGATGATGTTTTGGATACACTAGCGGATGACCAAGCTTCGCTGGAGGAGGACGCGTCGGTGACCGATCGTCTGTTCGCCTCGTTGAAGTAACGTCAGGGCGTGCGCGATCATGGATCGTTGGTAAGTTGCACGCAAGTCGCTGAAAAGACTGGCCAGTGGGGAATCATTTGGCCGAATCTGCATCGAAGGAAGTATCCACCGACTTTACCACGTTCAACTTTTCTGAAACATTCGTCATGTCGCGTCGTCGCATTTTGACCGTCGGTTCGCGGAGGCTGCGCAGACGGTTGACGATTCAGTCACTGGAGCAGCGTCATTTGCTGTCGGGGCTGCCGTTAGGGGCGGATCCGTTGGACACGGGTGAGTTCATGCTGGGGCGCGTGGCAGTTACCCCGATCTTTTTTGAAAGCGTCGGTCCCGACAGTGTGGTGGATTGGACCCAGCAAGAAATTGACGGCGTGATGCAAAAGATCCGTGATGGAATGCAGTGGTGGGTCGATCTTTTGGATTCGCTGGACACTAAACATACGCTGGAGTTTGTCTACGACGAAACCTTCGTTCACGCCCCCTTCGAAACCCCGTACGAACCGATCACTCGGACGTCTAATTCCAACGTGCTCTATGTCGGTGATTTTTTGGCTGCGCAGGGAATGGATACCCGTCTGCCATTTGATCAAGCCGTTCGGCGGTTCAATCATCAACAGCGAGTAGCGATGGACGCCGACTGGGCTTTTTCAATCGTTGTCGTCAATAGCAACTACGGGGATGGGATGTTTGCCCCCGGAGGTACGTTTTCCAGCGCGTTTGCGTACCCTGGGGGGATGTACATGGTTGTTCCCTCAGCGCGGCCTACCTCCACCATCGCCCACGAAACGGGCCACATGTTTTGGGCTAACGATGAATACCCCGGAGGCGATCCCTGGTTTGATCAGCGCGGTTATTACAACAACTTGAATCTTAATGCAGCGGATAATCCGGCCCCTGATTTTGTGCAAGAAATCAGCATTATGGCGGGGGGCAGTTATCGGCTTTCCGCTTTTCAACAACTGGTCAGTCCTGAGTCGACGCTGGCGTATGTAGGCTGGCGCGACAGCAGTGGCAACGGCATTTTTGACGTCATGGACGTTCCTTTGCATCTGGAAGGTGTGGGGCGATTTGAAGCACAGACACAGCAATTCCACTTTGAAGGCCAGGCCCGGGCGGTAGCGTTACCGAATCAAAACCGGCTGGGTCTGCAGAATGATATAACGCTTAATCGGATCAGCCGGGTTGAATATCGGTTTGACGATGGTCCATGGTTGACCGCAGCGGCTCCTGATGTGCAAGTTGCCGAGATTTCATTTGCCGTTACGGTTCCCATCGACGCGGAGCTGATGGAAGTTCGCGTGATCGATGCCCAGACGGGCGTGACCAGTCCATCGATTGTCGCCACTCGGACACGTCCCGGCACGACTCCCGCCTCGATCACGGCCTTTGCGTTCCTGGACGAAAATGACAACGGACTGGTCGACGGGGGCGAAAGCCCGCTAGCCGGTCTGTCGGCGATGGTGATGATGCCTCATGGCCACGTTTTACCGGTTCGCCACTGGTTACACGCCGAGGATCTGGCCGCGGGGCAAGCCGTCACGGACACTGAATTTTTCGAATTACAGGCCGTAGCTTCCAATACCGATGGACGTGTAGGAGTGGTTGATACCGACGCAGGCAAACGGTTTGCCTGGTATCAAGCGCATACGGGACAGTGGCGGCCGACCTGGAACAGGAACGATGTCCTGATTTTGGATTTCGATCAACCAACGACCGAGTTTTCCGCATTGATTTCCGCGGCACAAGCCGGTGCAGTCGGTCGTATAGATGCGTTTGATGATACCGGAGAATTGATCACCCGCGACACATCGGAGCGGTTAGACAGCGGTCAGGCACGTCTATTACGTGTGCAAGATCAGCAAAAGCGAATCTCCCAGGTCCGTATCTTCGGCCACATGAGTACAGAAATCCATGTTAGCGGATTGGGACTGGGACCAAACCTGCAAGCCAACGCGGATGCTCTGGGGTTGTTACGGTTGGAAAACCTGCCCGACGGGGTTTACGACGTGCAGTTCCAACCGCTGTTGACCATCCACGCAGTTCCCGAGATACAAACCGTGGAAATCGTCGACGGCAGGTCCACGCCACTGGAAGTGCCGATCCTTTCGGTCCCCAGCCCGTGGCGAAATTCGGATTTACCGGCCGACGTCAACGGCGATGGAAATGTGCAAGCGATCGATGCGCTGATGATTATCAATTACCTGAATCGCAACGGTGCGGGTGTGTTACCAAGGTCCGACGATATACCTGTTTTCGTCGACACCAACGGCGATGGCCGAATTACCCCGGCAGATGCCCTGTTCGTTATCAATGCGCTCAACCGGCTCAGTCGTCCAAGCATGCCAGCGGGCGTGCAAGGCGAATCGGCGATTCAGATAAATTCGGCCTTGGGAAGCGAAACGTCCGAAACCGCGACGATCGAACGGGAGCGACATGCGCCTTGGTCCAGTCAAATCAGCTCAGCCCATGCGGCGATGAATGATCACCCACAGCAGCGTGACCGTCTGGTCGAATCGGTAATTTTTTCCGATCGTAACGATTTTGGGCCGGAAGAATCAGAGAATCCGCTTGATCAGGAACTACCAATTTTCCTGGAACTTTTTGACGCCGAAGTACTCTAACAGGAAGGTCATCTAGGATCCTTGCTTTTCTGAACAGGTCGATTCTTGATAAACTGGTCAAGGTAGTTAATATGGGCACTTAACTGGGCGGTACGTCCCCAATTTGCATCCGCAGCTTTTCCCCCGCACATAGTCGATTTTCGATTGGATTTGGCGATGAAATCACTCGGCCGTTTATTTAGTCGCACTTTTCAGGCAACACGTAGCGAACGCAAATCAAGGGCCGGTTTGGTCAAGCGACGGATACAGGCGGAGTTACTGGAACGACGGGAACTGCTGGCCGGTGACCTATTGTCCAGTAATCAGCTTGCGTTCCACAACAGCTTTGCTCCCGCCGATGTGACCCACAATTACCGAGTCACGCCGCACGATGCGTTGACGGTGATTAATTACATCAACCGTTTTGGCGTCGGGCCCGTGGACGAGTTGTTTCCTGGCAAATCCGCAGTCGAAGATGGGTTGCCGTTTGTGGATGTCAATGGTGATGGCCGGTTGGACCCGATGGACGCGTTGATGGTGATCAACACGCTCAATCGTGGGCAGGGTACCAATATGGAGCTTCTGGAATTGCGTCTGGACGTTCGTGACCGCACGACCGGAGAGGGCCTGTTGGAGGAGGGCAGTCGCACGCTGAACATCTCTCCGGGAGAAATTTTCTCGTTGGAGGTTGGTTACAACGATCTGCGTCGATTTGGTGCGGGGATTGGGGCGTTCACGGTTTTTGCGGATATCTTTACTCCCAGCGAGGGGCTGACGTTTTCGGATTACATCGAACCGATCGTAACCGAAACACAGGAACTGGTCTTTTCCCGATCGGCGCGCGACGGGACGGGGGGCAATTTCGTTTTCACGCAAGAAGGCAATTCCGCCACGGCCAACGTGCCTTTTGATACATTTGCCGTCAGTGCTGCCGCTGCGGTGCGTCAGGGTCTGGAGGGTCTGGGGTATCAGCCCAGTCAGTTCCAGGTCACCCAGCTTCCCGCCGATGCGCAGAATCCTCAAGCTCCGACCGAAGTTCGGATTCGCTTTCTGGGGGATGAATTTGCCAATCAG
>SLFV01000443.1 GCA_007124075.1 Roseimaritima sp. | reverse complement strand
GTATCCACCGATTAGCAGCAGGCTGCCCAACGCGGTCAGCGCGTACCAAACGGGTAGCCCTTCCGCACCGACGCGACTGGTGAACAAGGTGACGCTGGCGGCATCACCGATCGTCAAGGCAGAAAATAGAAGCAAGTAGACGACAAAAAATGGACTTCCCCGGGATATCTGATCCTCGTTGACTCCGATCGCCTTGGCGAGCAATCTTCCGCTCATGCGGTTTGGGCCACTGTCATCCGCCGAAGCACTGATTGAGGCATTTCGATGTTGCTGCCGTGACGCATCGCTTCCAAACGCTGGTCCATCTGACCAATGCACTCAATCGCAAACCTCACATACTGCGTCGCCACACAGCAAAGTTGAGCGATCTGATCGATCCCTAAATCAAGTGTCTGCAACGTTTTTCGGTTGCACAGCGGAAGCATGAAATCCGCTCCGTCGGCAGTCGTGGTGACCGATGTATGGGTAATATTGTTTATCAGTCCGTCCCGTTGCAAGTTCTGTGGAGCATACCGCTGGCTGGCAACCTTAGCAATCGACGGACAGGCTCGCAACGACAGCCCTTCTCGATAGACCACAATTCGTAGCTCGTATTTGTGGCCGTCTAGCCGATGCCCCGGCGAAGAAATCACATCCGAATCGACGAACTCGCATAACGTGTACGGAAACGTTCCTCCAGTGACTCCATAGTATGCCTCGGTAAGTTCAATCGAATGATCAATTCGCGCAACCACATCAGCTGTTGATTCGTGCGGATTGAGAAAGAATTCAATTCCATGGCCAATCCCCGTACCGTGAGGTTTAATCACCGTACGACGACCCAGTCGCTGCCACTGCAGGACCGTGTTGATCAATTCTTCACGCGAGTGGACGTGGGTGTGCCGAACCCGCTCCGGAAAACACGTCTGCGGTTGGCAGGTCAAGTATTCGTCCAGTAGCGAATAAGCCAGGCCTTTATCCCCTCCGGCCAGGAAGGTGCCGTTGATCGGCGTGAATTCAGCCAAGTCGATTTTACCCAAGTGCTTGCTAAGCAAGTTAAGGCAAAACCGATCGTTCACTGCACCCACAACTTGCCTACCATGAAGCCAAATTTTGTGGTCGCTATCGACTTTACAGGCTTCCAGCAATTCCTTGATGTAACCAACCACGACCGTCGCAGCACCCGGTCGATAATGCTGGTTACCGCTGCCGAGTCCATCAAGTGTCACGATTTGCGAATCATCCAGCGACTCACGTAGCCCTTCCGCGAGGGCCTGCGCGAAAATCAGCTTTTCGTGCATCAGCTTATTCAACCGTGGATTTTTTTCGCACTCCTTCCCAGAAACTGCCAGCAGCAGAACCTTCTCCGGTTCGGCGAGGTTGGCAGCCACCTCGCGGAGGCTTTCGGTTACGGCGGCGATCGCTTCGGAAGGCATGTTGGAAACGCCACCGATACCGGTACCGTTCAGTTCGATGATGTGAAAGACAGGTCCTGCACCCTCGCGGGAAACGAGCACATCCAGCGGAGCGACTACAAAATCCATTTGCTGGGACGCGTTGCGGAGTGGGATGGTGCTTGCGTCGCGCCAAAGTTTCTGCAATTTGGTGTCTTGAGCATCACGAATTCTCGTGCGATCTTCCAAGCGATGCCCCAGCATCGGAGAAGCTGCGATGACCGTTTCAAGACTCAGTTGGTGAGGGTCGGAAAAAGGCATGATAAATTTCCTCCTGAAATTCTTGTTTAGTTTCGATCGCATTCATCATGAACGCGGCAACCGCTCCCTACAAAGTAGCCCTCGCTTCCGAGGGCCTGGCGACTGCAAGGATACAATTGTTAGCAAGCGGCGTGCCAAATCTGGTGTCGCTGTTCGGTTCGGTTGTCCTCTGCTACGTTAGGTGTCGCTCAGTCAGGATAGTGTTAGAAAAGACACCGAAAGAAAAATGCAAGCAAAAAACGACCAGCGTTTTTCAGGCCATCTTACGAAGGAATCTGGCAAATCTTACAAGGAAGTTGTAGGCCTTACATTTCTGGTTTCAGCAGGCCTGAAGGCAGCCAAGCCGGCTGCAGCGCGCCGAAGTTGTCAGCAGCCGACGGCGGACGGGGTCTGCCTGCCACGGTAAGTGGATCTTGATTGTCGCCTCCAGCAAGACGGAGCATCGTGCCAAGAGGGCGGTCCGGATTGTCCTTTTCCTCCCGGCGATCGAGAGGGACCCTCTCTCGTATAGCGGCGCAAATTTTGCGGGCATCCCGAAGAGGTGGCGCAGGAGCACTACTGGACAGAGTTGCACTCCGATCTCGGCCAGGCGATCGCGGAGTTGTCTCTCGGGTTAGCAGAAAAGCTATCCCCTGGAAGTGGTGCAAAGTCATCCCAAAAGCTAGCCCACGACGATGACTTCAAGGGTCTCGCTCTGTCTCTTAATGCCTCAGAAGCCGAAGGGCCAGGAACAGGATATGCCCTGGAAATACTGGCTTTCGTCGCTTTCTGTCTCTCTCTGGCGGGTGATGACTTTACCATTAAAGTAGGCCCGGAGGGACTCGAACCCCCGACCAAGGGATTATGCTTGCCACCACGGCTTTCGCCGCCCCTTTCGGGTTCGTGGTCTGGACTGTCTCTTCTCTTTACGAGTTCGCCGTACAGTCTCTACACCTTCCTCCGTCGGAGGCTTGGCTCGGGATTGGCATATCTGAAAAGACTTAGCTTTCCCCGAATTTGACGAATTCTACCTCGACCCTCATTGCTGGAAGTCAAGGCAACCCATTTGCAGCAAACCGTGCGAAGCCACGCTTCGTTTAGGTTCGCTGCGATTAAGTCCCCTGCTCTAACCGACTGAGCTACGGGCCCGTGTTGAACGCCGAGGCGCTCCCGGACAATGTACCCAGATTCTATCGATCGGCGAACCGCTGACAAGACAGTGCGAAGTAAACCTGTCTGTCGCAGCGCGGCTTTTGCGTTCAAAAACACCAGCGGTATCTGAACGAACGGGTCCCTTAGGAACCTACGGGTTCTCGCAGCGTCAACCATTTAGTGGCGGGAGGTTTATTAGGATCAGCAACATTGGGTCCAAGCGGTTCCGGTTGATCGGCTAATTGGGGAATGGGGAGCAGCAGCAGCCGAACAAAGGTTTGCTTCGGCGGAATCTTTTCGGTGTTGGCGCTAAACAGCAGGCTATCGGCTTGTTGTGTGCTCTCTACCGGCAGGTCCAGCATCGCGCTGGCGAAATTGGAAACGCAGATCATGTCCCCCGAGTCCGCTTCGTAGAATCTCGTTCCGTCGCTAGGATCGGTCCAAAAATTACTGCCTGCAAAAACCCAGTCGATCTGTAATGTTTTCTTGGTTCCCGTTTGGACGACCCAGGTTCGCGCATCGGCGTGATGTTGGTTTCCCTGTTCGTCGAACCACATGACCCAAATACGGATCCCCTGCCCGGTCGCAGGGACATAGCGTGGCGACCATTGCACCGGTGTTCCGGACTGAGCACCAACGGCCAGTAAAGCGGCATGGACTTCCTGGCTGCGGGCCAAGGTTGCGACGACGGATTCGTGCTCCTTGGTTCCCGCGGGACAAGCAAACATCTCCAGCATCCCCTCTCGGAGAGCAACATAGCCATCGACGATCACTTGCCTGCTTTTGCGATCGACCCAGACGCGGCCTGTCTTTGAAATTCGCGTACCGGCGGGCGGGTCGTTGAAGACCTGAACGATCTTTTTCGCTGGATCAACCCATGGTTCATCCAGTGGCGCGTCTGAGGCCGGAACAATCCCTTGGGGTGGCTGGGGAAGTGCCGTTTGCGCGCTCACGTTGGCCGCCGTGTTGGGCAGCGGTGTTGTCCCAGTCGGCACAACAGTAGATTCCTGGGCAATCGATCGATCGGTCGGTCCCTGAGAGGTGACGACGGCAAACAACAGGAGAAAAATATGGGTTCTTACCATGGTTATTGGCATGCTTGTTTAGGTCTGGGCTCGAAACTTCTGGCCGAATGGATCGCCGGTGGGCAACTGCGACAGGGTCCATGTTTCATTCTAACCCAAACAAAACCAGTTTGGTGTTTTACTCCGCATCATCGCTGCCGGGCGTAATGCGGACGGGCCATCCGGGACTCCCGAAATCCAGGACGGTTCCTGTACGTTACTGGGGATCGCCAGAGTGGCGTTGCCGCTGAATTTCAATCACGATTTCCTCACCTTCCGTAATTTTAACCTTCAGCGGACTGGAGACCGTTGCATACATCATTGGCACGCGGGAAGGCTTTCCGGGGGGGGCGCCCTGCGCCGGTCGTTCTTCCTCCTCATCGACCAGCATGACAACGTGTTGCCCCGCAACCGCGCCAGGTTTGCCATCCGATGTTTGCAACGTGAAACGCCCATTGGAGTCAGTTGAACCGTAGGAGCTTGGACCTGAAGTGTCCCCTTCCACGCTATCGGGTAAGAACTGCACCCCGATGCCCTGAACCTCCTGGCCATCAATTCGGACCAAACCGCTGGCAGGAATCAAGGTAATCGACTGTTCGCAGCCGCAGCACCACAAGGACCCAATGGCACCCCACAAGCAAAACAGCGGCGATTGCCAGAAGTGTGTTGGGCGTAGCCGAGCATGGTTAGTTCGAACCATTGATTACCATTCCATCGTCACGTTTGCAGTAATAGCCCAGGACTAGTTGATCCATGGTTTCCGTCATGAAACGGACTGAACCATCGCACAACGCGAAATTTGCTCCGCCCGGATGTCCACTGCCGTAGGAGCTTAAGCGGCGATCCTGGGTAATCCACCACGCATTTCGTGACCCAGGGGCACCGGATTGGCCATGGGCCCACGGCACTTGGTAATTGATGGGCGCGAACGCACCACCCATGATGTTCGACAAACCGGCATCTCCACCGGCGGGGTACCAACGCGACCAACCGAGGATTGTGCTGCCGCTGGTCCATCCTGCAGCGGTGAAAGTATCGAAATTCCGATCGTGATGGAAAAATTCCCCAAACGCCACCGTGTTGCTCAACCCGTCCGTGATGTCGCGAAAACGAACTTCGATTCCCATCGGAGCCGATGAGGCTTTGCGTGCCGCTGGGCCGACGGCCATGAACACGCCGTCATTAGTCGCCGACGTTGCAAATACTGGCCTAGTTCCGCCGTTGGCTCGGTAGCTGGTGCCACCGTAGTATGCGCTAACCGTCCCGGTTTCAGGAAAGGGTAACGCTTCGTTGGGCAATAAATCCGAGGGGCACAACAAAGTCGGTACCACGGTTGCGGCCAGACCATCGGTCGGTAGGGTGGCAACATTCAAAAGTGGAAGGTCGTCATTCATCGTGTCGTACAGACTGGTTTGTTCGATGTAGTTCAACAGATGATAGAAGACCGAGTGTCCTTGAAACCGCCGGCTATTATTTGGCGGTGTCGGTTTCCTGTCTTGCCCGAAGCCCTCGGGTAACTTGCCATGCGTATTCTCGAAGTTGTGTGCCGCTAGTCCCAATTGCTTGATGTTGTTACCACAGCTCATCCGCCGGGCCGCCTCCCGAGCCGCTTGGACGGCGGGCAGCAGCAGGCCGACCAAAACACCAATGATGGCGATCACTACCAATAATTCCACTAATGTAAAACCGGTGGTAAAACGTCGACGGCTTGGCAAGCAATGGCTATTCATCCTGTTCACGTCCTGACAAGAATTAGAGAGTACGTCGATTAAACCAGCGGGATGCAAATGAAAAATGATCCGATCCTGCCGGCAATGTTCCGGATTAACATACTGTCCTGGGACTGAACAGATGTTGGTTTAGGATTGTAAGAATCATTTTCTGCCTGGCAAGCGATTTATTTTTCTTTACGATGCCTCGTCAACGATAGGCTTGTTTTGAATTTCCTCACCTGGGCCGGGTGCCAGCTCTTTTAGCTGCTTGGAGCCGAGAAAAGAAGAATGAGAGCGATTGAACGGCTGACCGACGGCAAAGCCTCTGCAGCACAGACGGCAACGCACGCAATGTGGTGATGGTTTAGCTTGAGGACGATAATCCGTTTCATCACGCGCTGATCCAAGCCAGTAGGTTGTTGCAGTCGCTGGTTGCTTTACGCTGCGGGCCTGGGTAACCTGGCTGCAAAAGTCGCCTCGCCGCCATCCGACCAGCAGACCGTTGGCGTCGCTGGGCTGCGAGAGGTCTTTGCACTGCATTTTTAGACAAAGATCAACATGACCAATCTCGAAGCGATTCCCGAGCCCTCCGCCGAAATGACTCCCTTGCCTCTTGAACAGGCCCAGTGGGAGCAAGCCTTGGCACAAATCGCCAAACATTCCAGACGCAGGTCGTTGGTAAAGCTGTGGCCCCAATGGAATCGGCCTGCGGAAATTTTGAGCTGGGGTACTGCCGTTGCTTGCGGAGGCCCCGTGCCGCAATTGTTCACGACGCTGTACCGGATCGCCGAAAAGGAAAGCCGTTCGTGTCATGCGGTTGACGAGTTGCGAGGGGCGGCGGATGTTTGGCTGGAACGTATTGAAACACCGGGTTTGGACGTTGAAGATCAGTTGGAGGCTTTGGCATGGGCGTATGCGTTGCCGTACCTGACCGAATCGTTGGATTCGTTGGTTTGGTGGCGTATGCTAGAGCGGTTACAGCAACTGACCATGCAAGCGGCTGTCCAGGCGGCTGACGCTTCGCTGGCGAAATTGCTGTTGGGCGCTGAACTTGGGCTTGCCTTAAGTTGGGGGATTCCGGCCAATGGTTTGTTGGAAGCGGAGCTCATTACCACCTCTGCGGCCGCCGCAATGGATTGGTTTTCGGAACAGTCGGTCTCGCTGGAAACCACTTTGCGTCGGCAGGGAGCTTCCTGCCGACTGTTGTTGGCCTCTGGACTTCGGACACAGGTTCTGTTGCAGCGGGTGGCTAAG
>SLFV01000060.1 GCA_007124075.1 Roseimaritima sp. | reverse complement strand
TGCAGTTGTTCCAACCGAACCGTCGCCTCGGTCAATGCCGCCTGCAACGCTTCGGGTGATGTTCCCTCCGCATCGGGGTCCTCAAGTGCATGCTTCAGTTTCTCCACATAAGCTTGCTGCCGCGTCAATGCTTCGGGATTCCTTTGCCAATTGATTTTCATTTCCGCCTGAAACCACAAGGTGTACTCACCCGGTGCCGCATCGGCTGCCACGTTGATTTCGGCCACGGCCTCCGCCTGGTCGCCGGGGATACGGATTTCACCCACACTCACTTTCGACGGCAGGTGCTGAGCTCGCAGGATACATTCGACCTGCATGTTCTCCTGGCGGTGGGCCCTGGCCTTAATGGGGATTTTCGTCCCTACCCCACCGGATAGTGATTCCATGCCATCGAAGTCGATTTGGACGGGAAAGGCATCGGCGGTTTGTATACATGCAAAGAGTTGCAGCGAACGACGCGTTTGCACCGCATTGCGTGTCGGGACGGCTGGCGCGGTAAACGTCGCATACTGAGCCTCAATCTCCGGGACCATGTCCAGCCCCATGGCTTGACCGACGATTTTTAGCGTACCGTGCCAGGGTTCCACTTTGGTAGCCGTAAGAATCAGTTGCCCCTCGTTTGCGCCGGCAGGAATGATTACCGGGGGACAGCGAACCCCAGCGGGCGGCCGTTGTAAGCGAATTTCGACTGGACCGTTGAATCCAGGAGCGCGAACAACCAACACCCCAATCGACTCGCTGCCGCCCGGCAGCAGTTGCGATCCCCAGGGGCGTGAACCCGCTGGATCGTTGGTGGGATAGCTGCGATACGCCAATACGGCAAAGGAGGGCGCAGCATCACGAATCCGCAACCAATAGCCACGTGCATCCGCAGGTCGTTTGCCGCTTTGATTGTCCAAGACAACGATTCGATAATTGCCATCTTGCGGTGCCGTCCATGACAGGAACGGATCAAGTTGACGTAAACGCATACCAGGGTTGCCAACGGTGGGCCCGTCATCTTGTTCCGCAAGCCGGCGAGGTTCGATCGAACCGTCAGCTTTCGTAACAAGCTGATACAACAGCAGACGGGGATCGGTCAGTTGCCCCAAACGCGCCGAGGCGACATCCAGCGTTAACGTTCTTCCCTGACTGACGCTGATGTCGATGGGTTTTGGATCGTGAAAATCGCCTCGAATGTTCGCCGGAAAGTTCGTCAGCGGTTCTTGTGCAGAGAAGTCATCCGCGGTGGTTTCGGTCGCAACAGGTTCGGAAAAAAATGCTGCGTTGGGTGCCAAAAAGGGAGCAAGTTGGGTCAACTGCCGTTCCGAATGCAGTCGCGGTCGCAGCAGTCGGTTCAATTCCAAAGGGTCCGTAGAAGCGTCCGTGTCGTCCCGTTGCTGCTGAGGGGAGGGTTGCGGACGCAACTTGCCTTCCAGCAAGTACGGGTGACTTTCGCCCCCTGAGAAGATCAAATCGTGGACTTCGAGGACATACGATCCGGCTTGATCAAATTCCAACTCCGCCGGCCAATCACCGATAGATCGACCGCGACCAACAACTTGCCCATCGCCGTTACGAAGCGTCATAATCAAGGCCGCATGCGAGTCGATTTGCTGGGTGTACGCAACACATTGAAATTGTTGGTCAGGGGCGATGTCGACTTGATAGAACCGACTGGCCTTGGAAGGCAGATGATCGAAGACGATTTGATCGGTCGGTAACGTCAGCCGTTGCGCCGGATCGGAGGCCGGGTTGGGCGGGATGAAGACGGGTTGCCGCGTGATGACCAGCGGTCGCGGGTTTGATAGACCGAACCTTCCCAGGCTTCTGACCTCGCACAGCCCAGTTTCGGTTTCCGCTTCGACATCGATGACAAACCGGTCGGTCGGTTCGGCATGCTCACGAAGCAATCGCAACTTAGCGGGTTGGTTTTCAATTCCCACCGACAAGCGGTTTCCCTGAGGATCGGTGATGATCAATTGATGAGATTCCTCTAGGTTCCGACCACCGATACGGATTTCGCTGCGAGTGCCGCTTTGAATGGCAGCCGGATTCAGACCATCAAGTTCGCACGTTGGAATTTGTGCCGTGATAACGGAGGTCCAGAACGTGGTGAAGGCTAACGCGAAAAACAGAAAGCAATAGCGTGGCATGACAATACCGATTGGTGGCTGCGAGGAACTGCAATGTTGATAAAAACGGGAGCTTCCCCTGGTTTGCTAAAACGTTGGTCTTGACACGGAAAATGAGGGAAGCATCTTTTTTTCCGTGGTTTCCCTAACAACCAGTTGAAAAAGCGGGCTGACGCTTTGGAGCCCTCGCTGTAACACGAGGAAATCGAGAGGTGGGAGAGGCTCAGCCATTTTTTCAACAGGCTTCTAAAGGTAACCATAGCCGATCACCAAGGGAGGGTGTTGCGACCAAACAGATCGCTGACCACGAATCGCCGCAACACAAGGTAATCGCGCTTGATAGGCGAGCGGCCGATAAAAGCATACCATCGTAGGTCGGGCTTCCAGTCCGGCGTGACGCGTTTTCGACCTATTACGCCTTGCGAATAAAGTCAGCGGCGTAGCTCCGGACGTGTGTTCCGTTCAGGACATGAACGTGTCTCATTTGCTGGACCTCCGCACTGCTGAAGCCGCGCAAGGGGACATGGACAAGGTTTTTTTTTAAACGCCTTGCCAAACGTCTCCATCCCGCACCCGGCGGCAATGTGGAAAACAACGCGACATGGCGACCTCGTGCATAAATGCAAGCGGCCGCAATGAGACGTTCTTCGAGGGAATCGACGAAATCCAACCTGCGGTCGTCCCAGATATCCGGAATAATGATCGGAGGAAAGAGGAATAACGCACCCCCATAAACTGCCAATGCGATCCCCGGGCCGACCATTTGCTGCCGAAAATCGCTCGCAAAAAAAGCCATCGTGGACTCTTCGGAGTGCTCGGAAAACCACGTGGTCCGCCAGGGATAGTCCCGCGGATCGGCGGGACTGTCAAACAGCATCACACACGCGTCCAACTGCGCCTGAGCAGGGGGCAGCACACGGACATAAATTTGTTTGTCATACCAATGTCGCAAGGTGTCGCGGATATCGATCCCATCTTTGACACTGGTCGTGAATTTCTCCGTTCGCACCAAGTCAGTGCCGATGATGGTTTGGGCGCGATCAAAAACGCGTGCCCTCAGGCTTTCAATCTGGACGTCTTCGGGAGGGTAGCTGCATTGTCCGGTTGGGACCCAAGTGCTTTGCCAACGTTTCGTGTCGGCGCGGTCGGGTCGCTTTTGCAACTGGACGCTTTTCCAAGAGACGGAGGTTCCCGGAAGACGGCTAACCAAATCTCGCACCTCACCGTCGGGGAACCGACATTCGTCAATTCCCAGGGAAACGGTCTGTTGATCCGAATCAGGTAAGTCAAGATATCGGCAGGCAGCTTCCACGACATGCATCGCAAACGCGTCCCCTAGCACCTGCTTTGCGGCGGTGACAATCGTATACAGATCGGGGGTAAAACGGCGTTCGATCAAGGCAAGATTGCGGATGTATTTGCTGCACTGCGACAGCAACATCGGGGTAATCGGGCGTGCGCGGTTGCCCAATTCCAGCCGGTAGGCGTCACGACTGGCAAGCAATAATTCCTTGACCCCGTCAATCGACAGGTTTTCGTCATCTTCCAACGCGGCCCGTGCGCGTTCGTACAGACCCGTGATAAACGGTAATTCTCCGAACAAAAACGTCAGCGTTCGCGGAGCGACATCGTAGGCGATCGCAGGTTCGACTGCGTCCGGTTCAGGAGGTGTCTCGGGAGGGGCAAGATAAGCTTCGCAAACCCAAGGCCAATGCAAAACGTTGCACACGAACAAAATCCGATGATGGCGTTGTTCCAACTGGTGCAGCCGAAACGCCATATACTGCAGTCGCGTTCGCGTCTGTTCGTCTGGGGGACGCGGAATACTGGGCAACATCGCCGCCGCAAAACGTTGCACGGTTACATGTTTTAGTGCATAGCTGTCGGGCATGACGGCCGACTGCGGCTGAAATGGCGAAGTCTCCAAATCAATGTACGCCCGCGGCAGGTGTTCGCCCAACGCGGCTCGGATCGCCATGATCACTGGCTGGCAAGGGTCGACGGGAACGTAGCTGCACGGCGGCAGGTCCGATTCATCAACCGCATCGTCATCATCGATCGCTGATGGATCCGGTCCATCGGTTTCGTTGTGACCTTTGTCGCTGGGCGACCAGGGAGTTTCCCCCCAATCCTTCTTCCAAAAAGGATATTCTGGATCGTCATCGGCATGAAAACGATTGCTCGGCGGCTGAATGATGATACTAGGGGACGGCAATTGCGAAACCGCAGATTCCAGCGGCTGACGAAACGATTCCGGCAAAGGTATCGCCACGCAATCGAACTGATGTTCCAACATCCAGCGACGGACCGCAATCGCACAATCACCACTGCCGTGAATGACCGGCAGAATCGCGGTCCGCTCGCTTAAACGTAGCAACTTTGGAATCGAACTCATGAGACGCCTTCGCACCGGACGGTCGCGACTGATTGCCATTGGTTGGTCGATCGCTGGGATACGAGCTGAATTTTGTTGCTTGGAGCGAAATCAACCGTCGGTCAAGCATAGCAGAAAAACGTTTCGGGACAAAGCCATTGCAGCATCCAAACTGCGGTCGGACGACCACTGCAGTGTTAGGTCATTGACGACGCGTGTCCGTTCAGGTCGCGATTAGAACTCCCCTGAGCGGTGAAACCTTTGCCGCGCACTGCTGCTGAAATTGCCGATCGCACGTTCCAGGTTTGCCAGCAGTTCCGCATGGGGTTGCCCGGCAGCAGCACGCGCGATGGAAATCAAATGATCGCACTCATTGGTGTCCATGAAACGAGCCGCTTCTAAAAGTTGCGAAAGGTCTTCGTTCGGAACAACGAGAAAGCCGTGTTTATCTGCGTGAATGAACTGACCTGGCCGGACCTTACGCCCAAAGACCTCCACCTCCTCCCCCCAGCGTACAGGACAGGAATGTGCGTGGCCCACACACAATCTTCTGGCCAGCGCCTTAAACCCCGCATTGTTCATTTCGTCTAAGTCGCGAATCGCCCCGTCGACGATCGTTCCGACGCAACCCAGAGCTTTGTGGAGGTTGGCAGTGACCTCCCCCCAAAATGAACCAATTACACGCGGCTTGTCCCAATCCTGCACGACGACGATCTTGGGGCCGGGTTGTTGGGCGACATGACGGTAGTAATCGATCCACGCGCTCTGGTTGCTCTTGTGCTCCCGCTTACTGGGCTCGCAAACCACCGTGACGGCATAGCCGACCATCGACCCCATTTGCGGCATAAAATCACGCACCTCCTCGATGTTGAATCCATCTGCGGCAGCGTCGTGCTGTGTGATTTGCTCCCAACCGTTGTAAATGGTAGGCGTGTTCCAGCGTTTCAATTGCAACAGGTCGCTATGCGTTAGACAGGACGGGCGTGGGTTCATTGGTTTCTCATGGTTACCGGGTAGTATCCAGTGGCGCTCCCCAATACCACTTACTTTGAGCCGACGACTCACACCTAGATTGAAAGTAAGTGGCATTGAACGCGACCCGCCCATCAGCCTGTTGAAAAAAGAGGCTGAATGCGGGAGGGCCTTGATCCGAAAGTGTAGAATCGAAGGCGGCAGAAGGTCAGACCCCTAAATTCAGGCCGCTGCTTCAACCGTTCCTGTCATGTGCCCCCAGGTCTACCTGCTCTGGTCATGCACGGCACCCGTAGGCGTCCCGAGCGTTAATCTACCCGACATGCCGGGCAGCAGGGGTTGCTGGCGATTCTCGATCTCCGCATGCACGCGGACCTGTTTGGTCACGGGATTGATTTCGGGCGAGACAAATGTGATTCGCCCTGGAGAGGTCCCGTCAGCTAGGTTGGTGCTGGCGTTGGATTCCTCAGGCGGGATGGTTTCAATCGCCTCTTTCGCGATCGGAGAGAAGGTTACCTTGGTACCGGTTCGCAACCCTGCGGCTTGACGATAATCGACCAGGGCTTCAAAACGCAAACGTTCCACGTTGATCACTCGGGCCAGTGGTTCCCCTTCGCTGACCCATTGATGCGAACGGACATAAACCTCGACGACAATGCCGCTTAGCTTTGCCTTGATTTCTGCACGCCGGAGTCGCTGACGAGCGATTTCGGTTAGGGCCAGTTTTTCAGCATAGGTCTGCCGCAAGATGGCCTGCCGATGCGTGGTTTGCCTGATCCCCAAATCGGCCTGTTCGGCCAGCAGTCGCAGACGCTGCAATTCCGCAGGCGAAACAGCCAGTTCGTAACTGCGATTTGCTGCCACCCCGCGGCGCAACTCCGCATGACGAATCTCAGCGGTCAGTTCCGCGTTTCGTAATTCGCTGTCCAAATCACTCTCCAGTCGTGCGGCTTCCAATGCCGCCTCCGCTGCTGCCAAATCGTTCTTCAACAAGCGGCGATCCAGCGTAAACAAGATTTCCTCTTGCTGAACCACATGCCCTTCCGTCAGAGAAAATACTTCCACGAATCCCGCTTGGGGTGCCGCTGCAGTCCATTCGTCGACTGTCCGCAATTGTCCCTCGATCGTGATGGTTGCGGGGACTGACCGTGGGACCGCTGCGGTTGCGCTTGTCGGATCCATGGTTGCCACGGTTGGTTCCTGCCCGATAGCAACTAATCCCCAGGTGCCCAGCACCATGGCCACGAACCCCGCGTTCAATCGAGTCCCCAATTTTGTTTGTTCGCTGTGCATCGTAAAAACATCGTGAAAAAGATAGCATGAAGCAAGGCTTCCATTTCAGACACGCGGCCACGACACAGGCTGCAAGTGTCTTGATTGACATTCCGATCAGCATAGTC